>JBJOGT010000089.1:0-3623 GCA_046048115.1 Cyanobacteriota bacterium
CATCCGGGGATTTATCTGCACCATTGGGAAGCCTAAAGCCCGTGGAAGAATCAAATACTTTGCCAAGCTGAGTTTGTTTATTCCAATGTCTTAATTGGTAATTAATTTCAGAGTTGCGCTCTCCTGTCTCTCCGCCGGTAGGAGGCATGATGATTAAATCTCCCTGATAAGTTCTTTCAAACTGCAAATCACGGTTGTTTTGACAGAGTTGATAAAATTGCTCGTCGGATAATTTTAAAGAATCCATTTTAATCGTTAGCGGACTCATGCTCATTTTCCCGATCATCAGGGCATAGGAAATTATTTTAAAAATTATTTTAAGTTTAACATTAGGGATTTGGCGATGTTGTCTTGAAAATTGATAGCACAAATGTCATCTTAATTCGCTGAGCCGCACCGCAAATCCCTTTGGCGATCGCCATCGTATTGCTCACTTTTTCCGTAGGGTTCGATTGTCCAATGCCTCTACCAACAGCCCGATCAAATTTAGTGAAGAAGAAAAAAAGCTCCCAACCCATACAGGCTAGGAACTCACATTATGAAGGGTTCAAAAATCTAGTTTAGCGAACAAATCACCGCAATTTCAAGAATGCAACCAATCTTAAGCATTACCTAGACTAGAACTTTCGATCACTTTATCAATCAAACCGTATTCTTTGGCTTCAGCGGCAGAAAGGAAATAATCCCGATCCGTATCTTTGGCAATTTTTTCAATGGTTTGTCCGGTGCGTTCCGCCATAATACCGTTTAGTTGCTGACGAATCCGCAGAATTTCCCTGGCTTCGATATCAATGTCCGTGGCTTGGCGTCGCCCAGTGCCGCCCATGGGCTGGTGGATCATAATTCGGGCATGGGGCAGGGCCAAGCGTTTGCCAGGGGCACCGGAGGCCAGTAAGAAAGCACCCATGGAAGCCGCAAGACCCACACAAATGGTAATAACCTCTGACTTGATATATTGCATGGTGTCATAGATGGCCATGCCTGCGGTCACCGATCCCCCCGGGGAGTTGATGTAAAGATAAATTGGTTTGCTCGGATCTTCAGAGTCGAGGTACAGCAAAAAGGCAACAATCCGATTGGCGATCGAATCATTTACTTCTTGTCCAAGAAAAATGATCCGTTCCTGGCTAAGACGGGTATAAATGTCAATCCATCGTTCATATTGACTACCAGGAAGACGAAAGGGAACACTGGGAACACCGATAGGCATGGGTTTCTACGCTAATGAAGTTAAAAAAGTAAAAAAACAGAAAGACAAAAGTCATAAATAAGGCACGATGGCTGACCATCAACCCCGATCAAGTCGGCGGTGGGCCTAGCTCAGAGCCGTCAGGGGTTTGGGTAATTCTTTGGTGCTTTCCATTACCCGGTCAATTAAGCCATAATCCTTCGCTTGATCCGGGGTGAGATAGAAGGTGCGATCCATATCCTTAGCCAGCTTTTCCGTCGTTTGTCCAGTATTATGGGACAAAATTTCCAGCATCGTTTGTTTATTGGACAGGACTTCCTGGGCCCGAATTTGTATATCCGTTGCTTGACCTTGGGCGCCAGTGCGATTTTGGTTAAGGACGATGGTGGCGTGGGGAAGACTCGCCCGGAACCCTTTAGTACCAGCGGAGAGAATCATGGCCGCGGTTCCCATGGCTTGGCCAATGCAAATGGTATGAACCGGGGGCTTGATGTAGTTTAATGTGTCGCAAATGGCAAAGGCTTCGGTTTCAAAACCAATGGCGTCTCCGGTATACCAAGACGTGCCAGTGGAATTGATGTAGAAATAAATGGGTTTATCGGGATCGTCAAATTGCAGATAAAGCAGTTGGGCAATAATTAATTGGGTGACATCGATACCGACTTGTTGCTTGACCTCATCGGACGAGAATAAAGGCATGCCCAAATAAACAATACGCTCTTTGAGCAAAAGAGACTCAAGATCCGGCGGGGGAGTCCGAAAGGACATGTCACCATAGTACGACGATTGAACCGCAGTTATTTCCATGCTGTCAAATTTGTATCAGTGGATAGAAAATATCAAGGAAACATTGGGAAAGTCACCCTTGGATATCTCTATTGTGTATCTTCCTTCAAGTTTAACGTCCTGTGCAAGTTTGCTTCGGTGAATGCCGTCGATGTTGGAAGGGTTGCAATGGCATAATCAAATTTTTTGTCCGATCGCCGCTTTCGACTCGCCGCTTTCGACTCGCCGCTTTCGACTCCGGTTAATGATCCCGGATCAATGAATCCCCTCCACGGGGAAGGGGATCGCAGGGAATTCGTCAAAATTTGAGCAATCTAGCAATCGTAATAGAGCGCAAACTCATAGGGATGGGGACGTAAGCGCATGGGATTGACTTCGTTGTCGAGCTTATATTCAATCCAGCTTTCGACAAAATCCGTAGAGAAGACGCCGGTATCCGTCAAGAAGCCATGATCTTTTTCCAGGGCTTCCAATGCCGCTTCCAGGGAGCCGGGGGTAGAGGGAATTTTAGCCAATTCCGCCGGGCTGAGGTCGTAAATATCGACATCGAGGGGTTCACCGGGATCAATTTGATTTTTAATACCATCAATACCGGCACAGAGCATGGCGGCAAAGGCGAGGTAAGGATTGGAGGTCGCATCGGGACAACGGAACTCTAAGCGTTTAGCTTTGGGATTATCGCCAGAGAGGGGAATCCGCACTGACGCGGAACGATTCCCTTGGGAATAGGCTAGGTTAACGGGGGCTTCAAATCCGGGAACCAACCGTTTGTAGGAATTGGTGGTGGGGTTGGTAAAGGCTAACAAGGCTGGGGCATGTTTGAGAATGCCGCCGATGTACCACAGACCCATTTGGCTAAAGCCCGCATATTTGTCCCCCGCAAACAAGGGTTGACCGTCTTTCCACAAAGATTGGTGGACGTGCATCCCAGAGCCGTTGTCGTTGAAGATCGGCTTGGGCATAAAGGTGACGGTTTTGCCGTATTTTTTGGCGACGTTTTTGATGACGTATTTGTAAATCATCAAGTTGTCGGCGGAGTTCACCAGTTTGTCGAATTTAATGCCCAATTCGTTTTGGCCACCGGAGGCAACTTCGTGGTGGTGTTTTTCGATGGGAACGCCAAAAGCTGCCATTGTTAACAGCATTTCTGTCCGGATATCCTGGGCGGTGTCGGTGGGCGCAACGGGGAAATAGCCCTGTTTGTAGCCGGGTTTGTAGCCAAGGTTCCCCCCTTCTTCTTCCCGACCAGTGTTCCAACGTCCTTCCACACTGTCGGCAAAGTAATAGCTGGAGTTTTCAGTTTGACCGAAGCGAATGTCATCGAAGAGGAAAAATTCGGCTTCAGGCCCAAAAAAAACGGTGTCCGCAATGCCCGTACTACGGAGATATTCCGCAGCTTTGGCGGCGATCGTGCGGGGGTCGCGGTTATACCATTCTCCGGTGCGAGGCTCCTTGATGCTACAGATCATGCTCAAGGTCGGTTCTTTGCAAAAGGGGTCGATAACGGCGGTGTTGGGGTCGGGGACCATGCACATATCGGATTCGTTGATTGCTTTCCATCCGCGAATGCTAGACCCGTCAAAGGGAATTCCATCGGTGAAGGAGCTTTCGTCGAGTTGGTCGTAGTAGAAGGAGCAGTGTTGCCAAA
>JBJOGT010000090.1:0-4581 GCA_046048115.1 Cyanobacteriota bacterium
TTTTTCTTCAAGCTTTTCGTAGCGTTTTTTTAGTTCTAGCATTGTTTTCTCCATGTCTCTTCCCTTATTATAGCTTATAGTTAATGGGTTTGTTTTTGGGGATTAATCGAGGTACCCTTAATTAATATTCATTTTAATGACTCAGTTGAAAAAGAAAAATTGAAACAAACATTGGTAACAGTCTGCAAAGATTACGAATCGGGCAAAAAAGGATTTGGTAGTCGATCTCAAAGTATTTTAGATAAAAAAAGCGCCTTAATTAATTTAGCCAATATGAAGGGAATTGACATCAACAAAAAATATGAAAACGTGATCAACGTCAGAAAAAATGATCAAATTGGAGTGTATATTACTCCATTTAACTTTAATCTCAAGCAGGATAGTTTTTTCTCAAATTTTGCTTATACTAAAATCAATGGAAAATTAACAACCTGTATTGATTCTCAACTTTCTACTGTTTTTCTTTTACAAAGAGTAGATAGAGTTACATGGTTAATATTTAATGAATACTTAAGAGGATTTGCCGAAACTGCCATTATTCCCGAAGAAGGAACTGGGTATATCGATAAACTTTACATATCAAAGAAACGATATGTCCAACCAGCTAAAGTTAACCTAAAAATTTTAGATTTTAATTGTAGTGTCTCGATTCCTTTTGGTCAGTCGCCCGATTTTCCAAACTATGTAGATGCAAAAGATGAAATCAGGAGACGTTTGAGTCATGCCGGTTTCTCCCATATAAAAATTTCCTTTAAGCAAGAGTCAATCGTTTCCTAAAAAAGCAGTAGAAGATTTCAATCTATCTCAGTTAATTGACTGGACAGTGCGAAGTTCTCGGAGGTGGAAAGAAAAAACGGATAACCAGAACCAAAGGGGGCGGGAATGTCCGAAACTAGCTAATAAGAACTTATTGATAGCCATTACTATCTAGCATTATGCAACTATGCCAGCGAGTAGAGAAAATTCTAGATCAGCTTGGCCCAGTGTTTAGTCGGGAAGCAACGTTTCAGTGGTTTACCCTGTTGATGTCGGGGGGATTACTCAATAGTCAACCGGCAGGGATAACGAGCAGGAACTCCAAATTCAAAAATTGATGCCTCTCAAAGCCTTACACCAAGAGAGCCTAACAATTCTTGATAATCTTGGCAATCGCTGAAACAACGCAAAATCCTTCTGAATTTATTTTTGCTGTAACTGATCGGCAAGGCAATCAAACAGCATTGCACCAAAACAAAGAACTTGGGGCGCAGTGGTCACGGGGGAGTACCTCCTGAGTCGGGATGACGATGATAAGAATTATTTGCAATTTTGGGTTAACCAAAACCATCCTACCGATTCTTTTTGATCCTTTTCGATCACTCAATGATAATCTCAGGGAGGTTTTATAGTACCCTTTGCTCTTGTGGACAATCCTCTTTCAAACGCCCCTCGAACTCTAAATCATGACCAAGAAGATGCCACTGTGGAGATTCTTCCCCAGCCTTCGTTGTTAATCTCTAGTCATGCAGCCGGTTGGAAGCAGATTCAGTTGGCTAATTTTCAAGTTCCCCCCGGTCAGACCCCGGAAATTATTAGTCTTCAACACATCATTTTCTTGGGGACGTTTTATCAAGAAACAGAAATTCAACTCATTTTTGGTGGAAAAAAGTACAAAAATCGTCATCAGTCCCAAGAAACAGACGCCATCGAAATTTTGCCGGCCTATGTCCCCATGAGTTCAGCCTGGGATCAAGACGTGGCTTTCACTCACTGTTACCTTGATCCGGTTTTTCTGACCCATTGCGCCCATGAGACGATTGATCCCGACCGAGTAGAAGTAAAGCTAACCCTCAAACAGCCCGATCGCCTGATTTGGCAAATTTGCTTGGCTTTAAAAACGGTATTGGAAACCGATGCCAGTAACAGTCAGTTTTATGCGGAATCCATGGCCACAGCTTTAGCCGCCCACCTGCTCCGGTTCTATTCCACCCGCAAGCATGAATTTAAGGAATATCACGATGGTTTACCGTTATATCGCCTCAAGACTGTCACCGATTTTATGCAGTCCCATCTCGCCGAAAATATTTCCCTGGCGGCGATCGCCGCTGAGTTGGGCATGAGCCAGTTTTATTTTTGCCGGTTATTTAAGCAGACCACGGGCATAACGCCCCATCAATATTTGCTCAAGCTACGGGTGGAGCGGGCAAAGCATTTGTTAAAAAACACAAAATTGCCCATTAATGAGATTGCTGATGAGTGTGGTTTTGCCAATCCGAGTCACTTAGCCAGACACTTTCGACGGCATACGAGGCTATCTCCCAAGCAATTTCGTATGTTGTAGCAAGATTGTGTTCCAATGACAAAAATCTGTTCGACTGCGATCAAGTAAATTAGTAAAGTAATTAGCACATTGCTTAACTATCTAGGATGTTCAAGGTTGAGCAAGTGTTGGATTAGTCAGACTCAAATTGTTCGTTTTTTATGATGAGCCTTTGAAATTAAACTTTTCGAGGGCTTTTTTTAACAACCAAAGTCATGTCCACTCAAAAGTCTTCAGAGTCCAGGCAGTGCGCCCATTGCGTGCTGGATCTCCTTCGTTCGCACCTGAGCGACGCGGATGAAATAGATATGGGTCAGATGCAAGCGGCGATCGCCAGATGGATTAATGACTTATACTCTTCGTTGATAAATTCATCACAAAAGGCATCAGTTAATTCACAAATGCTGCCATATTTCCCCTGCATTGGGGCAGGAACTTTAGTGGATTTTGCCATCTTAAAAACTGATTAATAAACTGAGTTATTTAATTGTAAGGAATCGATTAAAGGTCCTAAAAACAGAACTTTTCCAGGGCTTGTTTCACCCCATCCGCTTCCACATCATCGGTCACCCAATCGGCGATCGCCTTAATGGGATCAGGAGCATTGCCCATGGCCACCCCAATGCCTGCATATTTAAGCATTTCCCGGTCGTTGAAATTATCTCCAATCGCCAACACATTTTCGGGTTTGAGCTTCAAAATATCCTCGGTCAAATGTTGAATGGCTAGCCCTTTATTGGCCTGGGGATGGGTGATTTCAAAGTAAATGTCTGTGGATTGGGTGAGGTGAACATCCTGGGGGGAATATTGTTGCCGTAGTTCCGTGATTAAGGATTGAATCAGTTGATTATTTTGGCTAATGGCGAGGAGTTTAACGGTGCTGCGTTCAATCATGATCCGCAAGTCGCCGATCGCCTGGGCGGCCATCCCAGATCGGGCCATGTATCGTTCTGTTTCCGGGGTAATTTCCCGTACATAAAGTTGATCGTTGTGGTAGCAATGGACTTCTAATTTTTGCCGTAAATCGGGACTTTCAAAATAGTCCAAAATCTCTAAGGCGATCGCCGTGGGGAGAGGCCATTGTCGCAAAATTTCTTGGCTGTGGGGATGCTGGGTTAACGCGCCGTTGTAGGCAATTAACGGTAAGGTCGATTGGATTTGATCGTAAAAGGGCAGCGCCGATCCGAACATCCGCCCCGTGGCCAAAGCCACCGCAATGCCTTGATCTTGCACCCGTTGAATGGTTTCCACCACCGCTGGTCTGACTTGGTTACTTTCCCCGGCGATCGTGCCATCAATATCCAGCACTACCAATTTAATGCCCACGTTAAATCTCTTCCTGCAAAAATTCGCTCCCAATTATGCCATGGTGGCAGCCTAGGGGGAGTATGTCCCATTACCTTATGGGGCTTGATCAAATACCCCCGCCTGACAATCCCGCAACCAGAGATTAATGCCCTGGGCAATGCTCCCTGTACTGGCATCCCGGCGAGGAGAGGTGGGACTGTTGGGGGATTCACCGCCTAGTTGTTGATACAGTACGGCTAATTGCCAGCCCTGTCGGGTTTGTACAAAAAAGGCCCAATAGAAATTCTGTCGCTCGATCGCCCGTTGTTGGGTATATTCCCGTTCTAGGGTGGTGAAAAAAACTTGTTGGGTTGTATTTTTAACGGTGGGTTGCCATTGTTGTTGGGGCAGGGGTAACGGGTCAAAGTCCGCATTCCCGACAATCAAAATATAGGTATCGAGGGGAATTTCGAGATCAAACATCTGGGCCCGTTGGGTCACCCGGTTAGTGTAGCTGGGCAGATCGGTGAGGAGTTGGGGAATTAGGGTTGTTAACGGCTGGGAGCAGGGTTTGGGGGCTGATTGCTCGGCCTGGACGGGTAAGGGGTAGGTGATCATCCCCATCATTCCCCCGACGGCGATCGCCGTTAGCCAGACCCTAAGCATCGGCGATATCTTGGCATAGTTTTTCCCAGGCCAGCACTGGATCAGGGGCGGCGGTAATGGGACGACCAATGACTAAATAATCCGCTCCGGCGGCGATCGCCTGTTGGGGGGTCATCACCCGTTGTTGATCTCCCCGCTCAGCCCAGGTCGGACGCACACCGGGACAAACGAGAAGAAAATCCGGCCCACAACTTTGACGCAGTTGGGCCACTTCCTGGGGGGAACAAACCGCGCCGTTAATGCCGCATTCTTGGGCCAGGAGGGCCATTTTCAACACGTATTCCGGCAATTCCAAGGGCAGATGTAAATCAAAAGCTAATTCGCGGGAA
>JBJOGT010000091.1:0-3802 GCA_046048115.1 Cyanobacteriota bacterium
TAACAGTATCATCAAAAAGCTGAGTCTGAAACCTTACCATTTAAGGCGACTTTAATGCTGTTAGTATAAGGCTTGGAAAAAGCCCATCGCCTCCTGGACGATCCTTAAATATTCAAAAACAAGCCTGTTTCTGGGATCATCCAGTTGACGTTTGCCCATGTGGGAAAAACCCTGACAAGGCGGACCACCAGCAATGACATCAACTTCACCGGAATAGCCTTGTTGTTTCAGAGCAGCGAGAATTTCTGAAGTTTTAACTTGGGAAATGTCTTTACAAAGGGTTGCGCCATAGGGAAAGTTAACGTGATGAATGAGAGCATGGATGGGATCAATTTCCACCGCCGCCCCAATATCAAAGCCAGCCGCTTCTAAACCGAGAGACATACCGCCACAGCCTGCAAATAGATCAATAACAATCGGTCTGTTCATTGGTTTGTTTTTAAAATGTTCTTCTTTGACCACGCCCAGGGAATGGGTAATGATACTCAAGGAATGGGCAAGCAATCTTCCCGTTAGCTCCGTAAATTAACAGCGAATTGTTGGGTTAAGGCTTCCCGAATTTTGTTATGCACGGGTTCCACATCAGCATCGGTTAAGGTGCGATCGCCGGCCCGGTAGGCCAAACTAAAGGCTAAACTACGTTGCCCCTCTGGGACGGATTCCCCCCGGTATTGATCAAACAGTTCAACCCGATCCAGCAAATTTCCCCCCGCTTTATTCATGGCTTGACTCAATTCAGACACGGTCAATTCCAATGGTGCATACAAAGCCAGATCCCGTTCGACGGCGGGGTAGGGGGAATAGGGCTGAAAATGGGGCGTTCCTAGAATTTGCGTTTCCATGGCCTGCAACAACGGGGCGATCGCCAGTTCAAAGCCATAGACTTCGTTGATTAAGCCTCGTTCTTGGCGGAGTTGGGGATGGAGTTGCCCAAACCGTCCCAAGGTTTCTTCCCCACAAGTAATTAAGGCGGTGCGCCCCGGATGTAACCGTTCATCCAGGCGATCGGCGCTGTAGGTCACAGAGATTCCTAAGCGTTGGAAGATGCTATCCAATAACCCCTTTGCTTGGTACCAATCCATTGGCTCCGGTTTACCCCCTTGAGTCCAACGGCCTTGGGTGATGGTTGTGCCACCGAAAATTCCCCCCAGGCGATCGCCTTCGTCAATATCGCCATCGGTCTGCCAAAAAACCCGACCAATTTCAAAGGCATTTAACGCCCCATTGTTTTGGGCTTGGTTATTTTCAAAGGCCGTAATTAAGCCATCGAGCAAATTCGTCCGTAGGGCAGAATATTCGGCAAATAAGGGATTGGCTAGCACTACCTCTGGCCCTTGGGGTTTGACGAGGGAATAATGCACCACTTCGGTTAATCCCGCTGCCCGACAGGCTTCCCGCAGGGCTAATTCCCCTTGATAGGCGGCGGATAGGCCACCGGGGGTCGGGGTTGGGGGTAATTGTTCACAGAAATGGTCGTAACCATAGAGCCGGGCCACTTCTTCGATTAAATCAATTTCCCGCTCGATGTCCCGTTGGCGGTAGGAGGGGACAGTCACTGACCAGGTGATTTCAGGTAATTCAACAGTTGGACTCAGTTCACAGCCCAAATCCCCTAAAATTCGTTCCACATCTTCCGCCATAATCTCCCCGACACCATCGGCGGTTTTCACCTTACCCAGGGTTTGCTGGACTTTGGTTAACCGCAGGCTAATGGTTGTGCCCCCTAGGTTTTGGCGATGATCAGCTTTACCTTGTTGAACGACTGTGCCCCCTGCCAATTTCTGAATTAAGGCGATCGCCCGATTTAAGGCGGTTTCTAATTCACATTGGTTGACCCCCCGTTCATAGCGGGTTGAGGACTCACTGCGGAGGTTAATGGCCTTACTCGATCTCCGAATGGTTACCCCATCAAACAAGGCCGCTTCTAGGACTAAATTTTGGGTTTGATCGTCTACTTCGGTTGCGCCGCCCCCCATCACCCCGGCGATCGCCACGGGTTTGTCATTGGCGGTAATTAACAGGTTTTGGGATTGTAATGCTCGTTCTTGATCATCCAAGGTAATCAAAGTTTCTTGAGCTTGGGCAAAGCGGACGCCTAAAGTTAACGGCTCTGACCCGGCTACCGTCTGTAACTTTTCCCGGTCGAAGGCATGGAGGGGTTGACCCCATTCCAACAACACATAATTGGTGATGTCCACCACATTATTAATCGGTCGCACTCCCGCCGTCTGTAACCGTTGTTTTAACCAATCCGGGGACGGTTGAATCTTGACCCCTTCAATCACCGTACCAATGTAGGCCGGACAGGCTTGGGTTTCTCGAACTTCAATGACTAAGCCTTGGTCGGGGATCTCAACCGAGGTAATTTCTGGCAAATTTAATTTTCCCCCGGTTAATGCCGCTACTTCCCGCGCCACCCCCACCATGCTCAAGGCGTCGGCCCGGTTGGCCGTAGGGCTAATGTCTAAAATCACATCATCCAACCCTAATAGGGGAGCCACCGGACTTCCCAGGGTCAGATCACCCCCTTCAAAAATATGAATCCCCTCCGATTCCTTACTTAACCCTAACTCCGCCAAGGAGCAAATCATGCCCGAGGATTTTACCCCCCGCAATTTGGCCGGTTTAATTTTCAAATCCACATTTGGTAAATAACTCCCCACCGTGGCCACCGGCACCAACACATCTGCCCGCACGTTGGGCGCACCACAGACAATGGTTGACGGTTCATCCGCGCCGATATCCACCACACATACACTTAACTTGTCCGCATTGGGGTGTTTGTCTTTTTGTAATACGCGACCGAGTACTACCCCCGCTGACCACCGGCGACGGTCTTCAATCTCCTCGACTTCCAAGCCGGCGATCGTTAATAACTCCGCTAGGGACTCCGGCGGCAGACTGAGTTCCACCAAAGATTGAAGCCAATTGACAGAGATACGCATGAGATTACCTTGATTACTATATCGCCAGCGAAATTTATTGTATCTTTATAAGGGAAGGTAAGAAAACGACAATTAATTTCCTTCAATAAGCTCTCTTTGTACTAGTGATTTATTGGGAATTTAGTCATTCCCACTATTTTGATATTGGCAAAAATCTGACTTCGTTATTGATTATCAATAAGGATTGCGCCCCATCAAACCATTCTGGGTATCCTAAACTAGGGCGATTTGCCCTAGGTTTTATAATTCCACGCTGAGTTAAATAAACTAGCACAAACTATTTAAGTTATTGGTGACCTGGAATGAGTTTTTGCGTCAACCCCTCCTGTCCTCATCCGAAAAATCCCAATAATGTCCAAATATGCCAGGGCTGTGGCGGCAGTCTGCGATTAAATGGACGCTACCAAACGCTGGGGCTGTTGGGAAAAGGTGGTTTTGGCGCAACTTTTGCCGCCGCTGATGTGGGTCTACCAGGAACCCCCATTTGTGTGGTTAAACAATTACGACCCCAGACCGATGATCCCAACGTGTTTCGGATGGCCAAGGAATTATTTGAACGGGAAGCCCAAACCCTGGGTAGGGTGGGTAATCATCCCCAGGTGCCGCGCCTCTTAGATTACTTTGAAGACGCCCAGCAGTTTTATTTAGTCCAAGAGTATGTAAAAGGCCATAATCTCCACCAAGAAATCAAGAAAAACGGCACCTTTACCGAAGGCAGTGTTAAACAATTTCTAACTGAATTATTACCGATCTTAGATTATATTCACTCCCAAAAAGTAATTCACCGGGATATTAAACCCGCCAACTTAATTCGCCGCCAAACCGATCAAAAGCTGGTACTTATTGATTTTGGGGCG
>JBJOGT010000092.1:0-9657 GCA_046048115.1 Cyanobacteriota bacterium
AAACCCAAAAAAGTTTATATCTGGCCCGCCTTAAATCGGCGATCGCCGCCCAAAAAATCACCGAAATGACCAATGGTTTGGATCGCAATAGTGCCAGCAGTTTGTTTGACCGTATCGAAACCAAAATTTTAGAACTCGAAGCTGAACGGGAATTAACCAATCCCCCGCCCACGGCGATCGAACAACAATTTCAACAACTGGAAGCCCAACGCCAGATCCAATCTACGTTAGACGCCATGAAGGCCCAACGCGACCTGCCGCCATCCCCCTAGACCGTTAAAACGGTAAAATTCTTTTGTCTAACCTTGTCCCCCGTACCCATGACCCCTGAATTGTCCCCGGCTCCCCCCAAACCCCCTAATTATTTTCGTCCCGTTTTTGTTTCCACTTTTTTAACCATTTTTCTAGCGGAAATGGGGGATAAAACCCAACTCAGTACTTTGTTAATTAGTGCGGAATCCCAGTCCCCTTGGGTGGTTTTTGCGGGATCGGCCACGGCGTTGGTGGCCACCAGTCTCCTCGGCGTTTTGTTGGGGTATTGGATTGCCCGTCGCTTGTCCCCCGCTATGTTGGATTTCTGTGTCGCCCTATTGCTATTGTTGATTACGGGCCTATTGATGGGCGACGTACTGACGAGTTAGGTTTGCCATTGATCGCAGTGTTCATTCGAAGTCGCAGCAACGGTTTGGGAGGATAAAGGCTATTTTGCTGAAAAATAAAACGGTATTTGCTATTTTGATCAAAATAATATTGGCAATAAAACAAGATCGTGTTTAAGTGGTTTATTTCGTGGGTTAGGGGTCGTGGTTGCTAAACTTCGCATTAAAAATTTGGTTAAACAACAGTCTTTGCTCTGCGAAGAAATGTTTGCCGCTGTCCGTCGGGATCATCGCTTTTATTCTTCGCTGAAAACGACGATTCCGCAGTTAATTGAGAGCGTTGACCGTATTTGTGACCAAGAAAATTGTGCCCCCTATGATTTGCCTAAACCGTCACGGGATGTTTATGCCTGGCTGACATTTTTGTCGGACAGCGAAAATTTAGACCACCATGAACAGACCCTCAAACGGCTTTATCGCTTCACTAAATCTACCCTCCGCCGATCGCCAAAATACGGCAATACGGCGATCGCCAGCTTGGAATTGGTTAATTGCTCGGCGTTATATCGAGCACGGATTCTGCCCCAGGGGGCAAGCTTACAGTTGAGCGAAGGGTTTATTGCCGCAGAAGACGACGTGCTAGAAGCGGTGATTCAGTCCGTATTTGATAAAAAAACAGGGGCAAGAAAACAAAAAGTCCGACAATTTAGCCTCACCGAAGCCTTCAACGAAATTTTGATGGATTTAGATTTGGTGGTGCAGGTTGCCGCTGAATCCGCCAAGGGGGAACACTATGATTTGGATATTCTGTTTGACCAACTCCAGCGGGAATATTTTTCAGTGGATTTTGAAAAACCCCGTTTAATGTGGAGCCATATTTGCTCTACCCGTAAATTAGGCCATTACGAACGTAGCCGCGACCGGGTTGTCATCAGTCCTACCCTCGATCGCCCGGAAATCCCTGAATATGCCGTGGCCTTTGTGCTCTACCACGAACTGCTCCACAAGCAACACGGAGCCGTTTGGCACAATCATAAACTAATGGTACATACCCCGGCCTTTCGCCACAGTGAAAAACAATTCCGTCATTACCCAGAGGCGATCGCCGTTTTGAAAAATTTACCTGACCATCAATCGCTATGATTTTGACAGTGAACCTTTATTCTTTAGCTAAGACCCCTATGCTCCATCGTTTTCAGGCGGTGAAATCTCTCCCATTCCTGGCGATCGCCCTCTTCATCCTTGCCCCCCTGGGGTTAGCCCCCGGCCTAGGCCACGCCCAAACCCCCCCCGCCGAAACCTATCAACCGGGCTTTTGGCAACCCGTGGGGCGTTTCAATCCCAAAGAACCCGTCAAAGTCAAATTAATTAATCAAACCGGCATGGCATTGGATTATGACATCACCACCCTGGAATCCTTTAACCCCGACGTAATTCCCAGTGGGGATACCCGATTATTGGAAAATTTTGGTGATGATGCCTACATCATGATCTATCCCAACAATTCCCAAACCGAGAGTTCTGATCAGTCCTATGTCTTAAGGTTTTCGGTGGACATCGATCCCAAAACCCAGGCCATCCCCGCCGACAATATCGCCACCATCACCATCACCAAAACCAGCTCCAATATCGAGCAACGTTTCTATGGCCATCGCACCATTAACCTGCAAAAAACCGGTGCTATTTACTTTTACTAAACACCTCTGCCGCGAACCCCAGAGATATTGCCATGCTTGACATGACGAAACTGGCGGGTCAGATGCCCGACATGGGGCAACATTTTCAGCAAGAAGCCCACGCCGGTCTAAGACGCCTCCAGCGGGCTAAGCACCTATTCTCCCAAGCCCAGCAAAATCAGACTCACTTACTTAAAACCCTGGATCACTGGGGCGATCGCCTTTTCTTTGCCGTAGCCCGCCCCCTGGAATCCCTCGATACGCGCATTACCCTTGCTACCGCTCCCCCCAGCCATAGTGTTTTCGCCACGGATGGTTCCCAGATTGCCCCCTCCCACCATGAAATTGCCTATTGTTATCTGCTCAATATTGGCCGGGTGATGCTCCATTATGGGCAAAATCTCCATCCCCTATTAGACAGCTTGCCAGAAGTCGTTTACCGTGCGGAAGACTTGTATGCATCCCGGCGTTGGGGCATTCGCACCGAAGAATGGTTAGGGCATCGCCGCACCGTCTTAGAAGCGGAATGTCTAGCGGAAATGGCCTGTCGCTGGGTCAATCCCCCTGGCCCCCACGACAAACCCTGTGTTGCCATGGTGGATGGATCGTTAATTTATTGGTTTTTAGAAAATTTACCCCAGGAGGCCCGCGACCAAATCTTGCCACCCATTTTGAGTGCCTGGGAACGTTTGCGCCAAGCTCGCATTCCCCTAATAAGCTATATCAGCGCGTCCCGGGGGACAGAGGCCATGAATTTACTGCGGCTCCAAGCCTGTCCCTATGAAACCCCCCATTGCGCCCACCATTGTGAAGGGCATCAAGCCGAAAACCAGAAAGCCCCTTGCCAAGGGTTTGAACCATTGCGGGATGCTACTTTTTGGCAACAAGTTTTATCCCCCGGCGAACGTAGCCCTCTCTGGGAGAGTGCCCTGCGGATTTTGGATGCCTATCCCCCCGAACATCGGGTCTGTTTTTGCTATATCCACGGAGGAACTGAAGTTGGTCGAGTGGAATTTCCGGCTTGGTTGGCGGCGGATTCAGCCTTGCTTGATCAATCCCTCGCCATCCTACTAGCCCAGGTGAATAAGGGGTTTGGTTACCCGATCGCCTTGGCAGAGTCCCACAATCAGGCCGTGGTGAGAGGGGGCGATCGCCGTCGTTTCTTTGCCCTTTTGGAACAGCAGATGCTCAAATCAGGGGTAAGAGGAATTGGCCCATCTTATAAAGAAGCCCGTAAACGAAACAGCATTGCCTAGGAAGCAGATGGTGGTTATTTTGATTTACTCTAACGGTGGCGATCTCGCTGAGATGTCGCCATTGGGGAACCCACCATAGGACTTTAATGGGTCATGTTAGAGTGACATCAGTGACATTAATGATAGGAAATGATAAGAAAATATATCTCACAACCTGACATCTCACAGGGGCGATGAACGGGAAACCATGCGAAGCTTATTTTTTTTGGCCCTAACCACCACCGGACTAATTTTTTTTCTGCAAAATCGGCAACTCGTCACGCTTTTCTTTCTAGGTACTAGTCAACAATCTGCTTTAGCGAGTCTGACCCTGCCCTTGGGGCTCTGGGTAGTCGTTTTTTCCGCTATGGGTATCGTCACCAGCCTGATCATTAGTGGTTTGAGTCGCATTGGCCAACCCCAAAGACGACCAATCAATCAATCCAGGGGTTCTTTCCCCCAACGTCCTGACCCCGAACCGGCTCCCCGATCGCCCTCACCGCCCCCCCGTTACCAAGCCCCGGAGCCAGATCCCCCGGTTAATCAAACTGAATGGGACTGGGACGATCCGATCCCGGAAGTTGCGGATTGGGACGTCAAACCGGCACCATCTCCACCGAAACCAGCAATCAACGCCCCTCCTGAGGACTTTCTGAGGGATCGCTCACCCTCCCGGCCTGCCCGATTTCCCTCGGACTTTGCTGCCCCCCGTCCAGGCTTTATTGCCCCGGAACCCACCCCGGAAGAACCGGAAATTGGGCCGGAGTCGGAGCCCCAACGCCGGGAACCATTACCGGATTTACGGCAATTTGAAGCCCCCCAAACCCCCACCGAAACCAAACGCCAAGGAACAATTTATTCCCAACAATATCGTCCAGCCCGATCGCCCACAGGGAAAGTATCCCCGAAGCAGAAACCCGACCCCCAATCCAAACCCGTTTATGATGCCCCCTATCGGGTCATTAATGCGGCCAATAATCCCCCCTTGGTTAACGCCGGTCAGCCAGAAGACTTGGAGGACGATGAAGAATGGATTTAGGGATGACAGATCCTGCGCCATTTTTACAAAACGTAACCAATTTTCTATGATGGGTAGGGTGGAGATCATTAGTCAGGGGTAAAATCCAGTGACTTTTGCCGTGTTTGATAGTTCGTTATTTAAGTTTATTTTTAATCTAGGCAGATTATGTCAGTTTTAGCAGCGTTGGCGGCGATCGGGGTACTTGCGGTGTTAATTGCGGTGCATGAATTGGGGCACTTTGCCGCAGCCCGCCTACAGGGTATCCACGTTACCCGCTTTGCCCTGGGGTTTGGCCCGGCGTTGTTGAAATACCAAGGCCCGGAAACAGAATATTCTATCCGCGCCATTCCCTTGGGGGGTTACGTGGCCTTCCCCGATGATGACCCCGAGAGTGACATCCCCCTAGATGATCCCAATTTATTAAAAAATCGTCCCATCCTTGACCGGGCCATTGTGATTAGTGCCGGAGTGATCGCCAATTTGGTGTTTGCCTATTTTTTACTAATTGGGCAAGTGAGCACCATCGGCTTTCAGGATATTCAACCCGGTTTGGTCATTCCCCAGGTGGATCAAGGATCGGCAGCCCAAGTGGCGGGATTAGAAGCGGGGGATATTGTGTTGGGTTTGCAGGGGGAAGGGCTACCGGCGTTTCCTGATGCGACCCAACGCTTTATTGAGACGGTGCGGCGATCGCCATCCATTCCCCTTTCCTTACAAGTACAACGGGGAGAAACCACCAAAACCTTGACCATTACCCCCATCCCCGACCAGAACGGGAACGGCAAAATCGGCGTAGCCCTGTTACCCAATGTGGAAACCAAACGAGCAAGTAACCCCCTGCAAGCGTTGAACTATAGCGCCGATGCCTTTGAACGCATTGTCAAATTAACCGGCCAGGGATTTTGGCAATTGGCCAGTAACTTTGCTGATAATGCCTCCCAGATTGCCGGGCCGGTCAAGATTGTGGAATACGGTGCCAATATCGCCCGCAATGATGTGAGTAATTTGTTTCAATTTGGGGCATTAATCAGTATTAACTTAGCGGTGATTAATATTCTGCCCTTACCGGCCCTAGATGGTGGTCAATTGGTGTTTTTAGTCATTGAAGGTCTCCTTGGCAAGCCCCTACCGGACAAAATTCAAGTCGGTATTATGCAAACAGGGCTAGTGTTACTGCTGGGGTTAGGGGTCTTTTTAATTGTCAAAGACACCATGAGCCTGACCTTCATCCAAGAATTTCTCCCTTCCTTCACCGGTTATGAGTAGTCTGTTGCGAAAAATGGCCAGCAAAAAACAACGGGCACTAGAAATTCTGATTATCCTTAAACGGCTGTATCCCGGTGCGACCTGTAGTTTGGACTACGAAACCCCGGTGCAACTCCTGGTGGCGACGATTTTATCCGCCCAATGTACCGATGAACGGGTCAACAAAGTCACCCCGGCCCTATTTGAACGCTTTCCCGATGCCAAGGCCCTAGCCTACGGCGATCGCCAAGAAATCGAAACCCTCATCCATTCCACTGGTTTTTACCGCAATAAAGCCAAAAATATCCAGAGGGCCTGCCGCAAAATCGTCGAAGAATTTAACGGTGAAGTGCCCCAACAAATGGAGCAGTTACTAACCTTACCGGGGGTAGCCCGCAAAACCGCCAATGTGGTTTTAGCCCATGGGTTTGGCATTCTCGCTGGGGTCACCGTTGATACCCACGTTAAGCGCCTCAGCCAAAGACTCGGATTAACCAAAGCCACCGATCCCGTTAAAATTGAGCGAGATCTAATGAAACTCATTCCCCAACCGGACTGGGAAAATTATGCCATTCACATCATTTACCATGGTCGGGCAGTGTGTAATGCTCGTAAGCCCCTCTGCTTAGATTGTCAGTTGGCCCATATTTGCCCCAGCGCCATCGGATTAGACCCCATATCCCAAAAATAGCCAAAAAAAAGCGGTTAGTAGAAACTATCGTTGGTCTCTAGAACTAACCTTGTGCTAAATTATGCACCCGCTTTTTTGAATCCTGCTATCATTATTTGCTGTTATTGCCAAAAAAACAAGGCCGTTGATCACACCTTAACAGTGATCTTGTCCCATATCTAGACCAAAAATGGATTGACTACGATGGGTTTACTCCGAAAAGATTGCGATCAGGGGGCCAGGGCGAATATGGTAAGGAATCTCCACCAGACGCTTAGGACAAAAAGATGACAGCAGGACGGAATCAGCGTTTGTCGCCGGTATTGCTACAGAGTAGTATTGGACTATTGATCTTAGTCGGGATTGTGGTTCTTGCGGCCATTCTCCTGTGGCTCAAAAATGTTCGTTTTGGAGAAAAATCCTTCCGCGCCAAGATTTTATTCAATGATGCGGCGGGGATGTTGGTTGGAACGCGGGTGGACTATCGGGGGGTCCGAATTGGCCAAGTGGTGAGTGTGACCCCTGGCCCCCAGGGGGTAGCCCTGGAAGTGGAAATTAGTCCCGCCGATCGCCTCATTGCCAGTAATGCCCGCATTGAAGCCAGGCAGTCTGGTTTAATTGGGGAATCATCCATCAACATCATTCCCACCGAGGTGATTCTACCGGAAAATATTAAACATTATCCCCTCGACAAAAACTGTGATTCCACGGTGATTATCTGTAATGGTTCCACATTGCGGGGAGATGATGCCCAGGATGTGAATGCCTTAATTCGCTCCATGATGCGTCTTGCTGACTTTTTTAATGAGCCAGAGATTAGCAACGCCATCCGACAATTAGCCACAGGGAGTCCCCAAGCATTAGCAGATATTAGTCGATTCAGTGACCAAGCGGCCCAATTACTCAATGAACTAAACCGAGATGGGGGGGTCAAAACCCTGCGCCGCACCCTCACCTCCGTGGATCAAGCGGCGGGGGATTTATCGGTGTTAAGCCGCACTGCTACGGGGACACTGCAATCGGTGGAGTCGAGTGGCACCATTGCCGAAGTAAAACGGAGCTTACAATCCGTCAGTGACACCGCGCAACAAATTCGCGTCTTTTTGGCCATTAATGATCAACGGTTGGGCAATACCCTTGTCAGTATTCAAGGCACCAGTGATCAACTGCAAACGAGTATTCGCCGACTTGAACCGCCCCTTTCCCAACTACTGACCCAAGCCAACGATCAGGGTACGATCGCCAATGTTAATCAGACCCTGGCCAATGTGGATTTAGCCCTGGGGGATTTGCAGACGATCGCCGGTAATGCGGATCAGTTAGTCGGTAACTTAAATCAGTTTTCGGAACGCCTCAATGATCCCCAAACGATTTTGTTGCTGCAACAATTATTAGAATCAGCCCGGGCTGCGGTGCAAAACTTGGAAAAAGTCACCTCCGATGTGGATCAACTAACGGGAGACCCAGCGTTGCGCCGACAATTGATTGAGTTAATTCAGGGTCTAAGCAACCTCGTTTCTTCCACCGATTACCTGCAAAGACAGGTGCAATATGCCCAGCAGTTAAATCAAATTTCCGACGATTTGGCGATCGTGGCCAATGCTCAGTTCTCCCCCCCAAATCCCCCTACGGTTAACCCCAATGCTCTGCCTAAACCTTTGCAAAGCCCCCGCAGTTTAGTGGTGTCCCCGGCAAAACCCTAATTTTGACTGATCCCAACCCTAGAGACTGGGCTAAGATTGGCAAGGAAAAAAGACTCTGTTCACCCCGTTTCGTCTATGACTGCTCAAATGCTTGACGGTAAAGCCCTGGCCCAAAAAATTCAGCAGGAACTCCAACAAACCATTGCAGCTTTAATTCCCCAGGTCGGTAGACCGCCGGGATTAGCGGTGTTGATGGTGGGGGACAATCCCGCCAGTGCAGTGTATGTACGGAATAAGGAAAAGGCCTGTGAAAAATTGGGCATGGTCTCCTTTGGCAAGCATTTTCCCGCCGATACCGACCAAGCAACCCTGGAAACGGCGATCGCCGAGTTAAACGAAGATGATCGGGTCGATGGCATTCTTGTTCAACTCCCTTTACCGGATCATTTAGACGCTGTTAAGTTATTGCACACCATTGCCCCGGCAAAAGATGCCGATGGTTTACATCCGGTGAATTTGGGTCATTTAGTACGGGGAGAAGCGGGTTTACGGAGTTGTACCCCGGCGGGGGTGATGCGGTTACTAGCGGAATATGACTTGGATTTGACAGGCAAAAATGCGGTGGTGTTGGGGCGCAGTATCCTGGTGGGTAAACCCCTGGCCTTAATGTTGCTGGAAAAAAATGCCACCGTGACCATTGCCCATTCCCGCACCCAAAATTTAGCGGAGCTTACCCGCCAGGCTGATATTTTAGTAGCGGCGATCGGTAAACCCCAATTCGTGACTGCCGATATGGTTAAACCCGGGGCGATCGTGGTGGATGTGGGCATTAACCGGTTAGAACTTCCCAACAGCAAGGCCAAATTAGTGGGGGATGTGGACTTTGACCCCGTGGCGGCGGTCGCCAGTTACATTACCCCGGTTCCGGGAGGCATCGGCCCCATGACCGTCACTATGCTACTGGCCAACACAGTGGACAGCTATCGACAACGCCTCGGCATTTAAGGGAAAACCATGGGGGAGATTACCACTGCTTTGAACCACAGCTTAGATCTGATTGATCGGGCTTTTTCCCAGTTGGTTCAGCTTTTGGAAGCCGTTCTCTTTGTTCCCATTGTCGGGTTTCCCGCCATTATTCTCTGGTTAGTGGGAGGGGCATTATTTTTTACCATCCGCATGGGCGGCATTAATCTACGGGGTATTCCCCCGGCGATCGCCTTACTCTTTGACCGTCAATCCGTTTCAGAATCCGAAGCCCTAGAACAAAATGGCGAAGTCTCTCCTTTCCAAGCCCTGACCACTGCCCTCTCCGGCAGCATCGGTCTGGGAAATATTGCCGGGGTGGCGATCGCCATTCAGGTGGGGGGGCCAGGAACGGTGTTTTGGATGACCGTGGCGGCATTATTGGGCATGGCCAGTAAATTTGTTGAATGTACGTTGGGGGTGAAATATCGAGACGTTAGACCGGATGGCACGGTGCGGGGTGGCCCCATGTATACCCTTGCCGCCGGTTTAGGTGCCCTAGGAAAACCCAGACTGGGTAAGGGGTTGGGGTTACTCTACTGCGG
>JBJOGT010000093.1:0-3191 GCA_046048115.1 Cyanobacteriota bacterium
AAGAACGCTTGCTGGCGTCGGGGGCAACGGGCTATCTTAGTAAGCCGATAAAACTAAGTCAACTGGATCACCTCATTCGGTCACTGCTAGCCAAAACATCAAATTAAAGTTAAACATTAACTCGTACACGGGGCGTGTACATTATTTCTAAAGTGATAACAACATCGATGGGTAGCTTAGTCATCTTGGCCAGTACATGCCCTGTTGGGCTGGAGAAAACAACAGAATGATTCCCAAGGAGCAGTCAATATTTATCGTTGACGACGAACCCTCTAATTTCGATGTTATGGAACCTGTATTGGAAGCGGAAGGGTATTTTTTAGCCTATGCCCCCAGTGCAGAACGGGCCCTTGCGCGTCTGGATGCGGTGAAACCGGATCTAATCCTTTTGGATGTGATGATGCCGGGCACCGATGGCGTGGCCCTGTGTAAAGTGATTAAGGCCATGCCCCAGTGGCAACATACCCCCATCATTATGGTGACGGCCCTGACCGCCAAAGAGGATCTAGCGCGGTGTTTAGACGCAGGGGCCGATGATTTTATTAGTAAACCCATTAACTTCCTGGAATTAAAAGCGCGGGTTCGTTCCATGTTGCGGATTCATGAGCAATTTGAACAAATCCAAGGGTTGATGAAGGCCCGGGATGCCATGTTTAACATGATTGTCCACGATCTCCGCAATCCCCTGACCTCCATCGCCATGACGACGGAAATTCTCAGCCGTTATCACAGTCAAGTAGAGCAAAAATATACGGAACGATTGGCCCGGTCTGCGGATAAAATGAGTCGCCTTGTCAACGACATTTTACTCATTGGTAAGTTACAAACGACCCTTCCCCAATTAGAAAAAGAGACGATAGATGTTAATCAATTGGCTGAAAGTGTTTTAGGGGATGCGGAAGTATTTGCCACCCAAATGCATGTCCAAATCCGGGACTATACCCCCATTAGCCCGGCGATCGCCGACTTAGATATTTATTTAGTGCGTCGCGCCCTCGATAACTTATTGACCAATGCCATTAAATTTTCCCCTGCCCAGAGCACAATAGCACTGCACATTAGCCGTCCCCAGGCTGACCGGATTCAATTTGATGTTATCGATCAAGGAATGGGCATTTCTGATAGTAAGAAAGGAGCTATTTTCGAGCCGTATCACAGTAACGATCAAGCTGAAGATATTGCCAAAATTGGCTTGGGATTAACTTTTTGTAAAACCATTGCCGAAGCCCACGGCGGTAATATTTCCGTTAGGGACAATGACCCCAAGGGGAGTATTTTTTCCCTGTGCCTGCCTGCGAATTAACCCATAACGTAAAATAAAGTGATTCCAGTTCCGGCTTGATTGGCTTGGGCACAAACCGGTTTGCCCGTTGATCGGCTGAGACCATTACCCCGATAAATTCCATATTTTTTGCTGGGGCCACCCCTTATGTCGAAATCCCGACTGTCTTCCCGCCGCTTTCAATTGATTATGGTTACCCGAGTGCGGCGAGCCTTTGCGGCTAATTTGGATTTAACCGACGCCCATAAGGTCAAAATTTATGAGCAGCTTTGTGAATCCGTTAGCCTCAAGGATATTAGTTATTGGTTAGAGGTGATTCTGGCGGCGGGAATTGCCACCTTGGGGTTGGTGCTCAATAGCCCAGCGGTGATTATCGGGGCGATGTTGATTTCTCCTTTAATGGGGACTATCCTCGCCAATGGTTTGGGTTTGGCGGCGGGGGATATTGTTCTCTGGCTACGGGCGGCCTTTAACCTGTTGTTGAGTTGTGGGGTGGCGATCGCCTTTGCCATGCTCTTGGTATTTTTAGTGCCGTTTAAGGAAATGACCGCAGAAATTGCCGCCCGGACTCAACCGAATCTATTGGATTTAATTGTGGCCCTTTTTTCCGGGGCCGTGGGATCGGTGGCCACCTGTAAGCAGGTGAAAGGGGTGGCGGCCTCTTTGCCGGGGGTGGCGATCGCCGTAGCGTTAATGCCGCCGCTGTGTGTGGTGGGTTACGGGATTGGCACCTATTTAAGTTTGAACTCGGCCCAAGGGTTAGTTGTAGCCAAGGGTGGCGGCTTATTATTTATTACCAACCTCGTGGCAATTATTTTCACCGCCATGATCGTCTTTTTCTTTGTACAATTTGATACCCAAGCGGTGCGGGAACAGGTGGAAATTTGGAAAAGCTGCAATGCAGAAAGCCGCGTTGTTACCTCTTGGTTAAGTGGGGTTCCCCGCTATACAACCTTTCGGCGCATTGGGGGATTACCCAGTCGATTCTTCTTAATTTTAGTAACCTTAGGTGTCATTTCCTTTCCCCTCAATTCTTCCTTAAGCCAACTCCGACAACAGGTTACTCAACAACAAGAAACCAACCAACTCCGCGCCACCATTAAAAAGGTTTGGCAAAATACACTTAACCCCAAAAATGATAGTCAGATAACATCTTTTATTGATCAAATTGATATTAACAATGAAAATAATATCTTGAATATTCAACTACAAGTGGTCACCGATCATCTTTATACCAGAGATGATCAGCAACAGTTTACCCAACAATTAGCCCAAGCCCTGAATCGATCGCCGTCCCAATTAAACGTCAGAATTGTGCAAATTCCCACCAGTCAAATGGTAGATGCCCAGCCCTCTCCCCTCCCATCAGCGGTTATTTTTACCTCAATTGCAGACCTACAACAACAATTAATGACCGCCGTTGATCGTTCCCTAGCACAAATTAAATTTCCACCAACCTTGCCCTTAATCTCCTATCAAGTGATTCTCCGGGATAGCCAATCCCCCCCGAAATTACTAGTGGTTTACCTCGGCGATCGGGATTTACAAGCTGATGCCCAAGCAATTTTATCGGAACAAATTCAAACCAGCTTACAACTGGATAACTTACAGGTGCAATATCAACGCATTGCCCAACAACAAGGCAATATTGTGCCAGCCATTGTCGATCCAGAAACTATTCTTGATAGTTCCAATATTACCTTTTCCCCCCAAGAAAAAATAACTTTAGACAAAATTGGCAATATTTTACAGACCTATCCCAACTTAAATTTAAACCTAACCGTTGAACGGGATGCTGATAGTAATCCTGCCAGTCTATTATCACAAATTGAAGCCCTACGTAATTATTGGGCAAAGAACTGGAAAATCACCACAAATCGCATTCAAGAAACCGATAAGGTCGGCAAGA
>JBJOGT010000094.1:0-6196 GCA_046048115.1 Cyanobacteriota bacterium
TAATGCCCGGATACGACTATTAACACTGGGAATAATTCGTTCAGATTCAGTTACCGCTAGGCCGCAGGTGGGCAGGGCAGGGCAAGCCATGGAATAACGGACTAACGTGTCGATTTGTTCCGGATCGGTGACCACACCATGATCTTAAAGACATTGCTCGATCGCCGCTTTATCCTGGGGATTAATTTCATAGAGCAGGATATTGTGGTTGGCGGTCAGACGTAGGGGCAGATTGAACTGGTCAAGGATCTGGCGCAGGGCTGTTTTTAGTTTGAAATCGCCTTCATCTTTGATGCGGCCATTTTCCACCGAGAGACCAAAGAACAGTTTGCCGTCCCCTTGTTCATGCCAGCCGAGGTAATCTTGGTAACGCCAGGCTGGTAAGGGTTTAAACGGTTGGAGGGGTTTACCCAAATAGGTTTCTACTTGTTTGCGGAATTTTTCCACGCCCCAATCCGCTAACAAATATTTCATCCGGGCATGGCGGCGATTATGGCGATCGCCGTAGTCCCGTTGGGTGGCCACAATGGCTTTGACCAAATCATAGACATCATCTTTAGCTACGTAGCCAATGGGATCAGCGGCCCGGGCAAAGGTTTCCTCTTTATTGTGGGTGCGACCTAAACCACCACCAGCCAGAATATTAAAACCCCGCAATTCCCCATGGCGATCGGTGATGACCACCAAACTAATATCGTGGGTGTAAACATCAATGGAATTATCCCCCGGCACTGTCACACTGATTTTGAATTTACGGGGCATGAACTGGGTGCCGTAAATCGGTTCAAGGGGATCGTCTAAATTGGTGCCATTCAAATTCCGTTGGCGGGCGGCTTTGACCTCTGGGGCTTCTTCGCCACTAATCACTTTTTCGCCATCTAGCCAAATCTCGTAATAAGCGCCACTCTGGGGGGTCAGTAAATCAGCAATGCGATTGGCATAATCCCAGGCATAGCCATATTCTGGCTTGTCCCGAAATGGTGCCGGGGGAGCCATGACGTTACGGTTAATATCACCACAGGCCCCCAGGGTAGACCCCATGTTATTGACAATGGTGGCAATGGTTTCTTTTAAATTTTTCTTGAGAATGCCATGGATTTGTAGCCCTTGGCGGGTGGTTACGCGCAGGGTATGGTTGCCATAGGTTTTGGATAAATCATCCAAAGCTGTATAAAGTTTTGCTGGAATCAAGCCCCCTGGATTGCGAGTACGGAGCATAAACTGATAGTCCTTCTCCTGCCCTTTGACCCGATTGTCCCGGTTGTCCTGTTGATAGGAACCGTGGAACTTGAGAATTTGTATTGCATCTTCACTAAAATGGGTGGTATCTTCCAGTAGCTCGCTGGCCAAAGGCTCCCGCAAATAGTTACTTTTTTCTTTGATGCCTTCAACTTTGGAGGGTTTGCGCGGGGTGATGGGGGTGGTAGTTACCATTAACGCTCTCTTAAGGATCGATGATTACAGTTCTGTTAGGCTGTCTGCGATAGGGACAGAGGAAACCTTATTTTAACGTGATTGGTGAGGCCATCAACGGGCCCTTTGTTTGCTGATCTTGAAAATCCTGGGAGAAGCGTTTTGTTGTGGTCAAGACAATCAAGTCCAATTTAACTACCCCGGACTATTTTCTGGTCTGTGGCTTGGGGAGTTTGGGGCAACAGGCGGTTATTGCCCTTAAGCGCTTTGGTGTCCTTGTGTTGGCGATCGAGCAAGCCAATTTGAGCCGCTATGAAATTCCTGATTTCCCAGATCTCTTAGAGCAACTCATTATTGGGGATTGTGCCTATGAGCCGACTTTGCGGCAGTTGGACTGGTCCGCTTGTCGGGCAGCGATTTTGGCAACTTCGACGGATCAGGTCAATATTGAAACAGCCTTGATGATTCGCCAATATAACCCTAGGACCCGCTTGGTGGTGCGATCCAGCAAGGAAAATCTGAATCAGTTGCTGTGTGAGCAATTAGGAAATTTTATCGCCTATGATCCCTTAGAGTTACCGGCAAATACCTATGCGTTGGCCGCTTTGGGTAGCGAAACTTTAGGTTTTTTTAAGTTGGGGGATCAATGGCTCCATGTGATGAGTCAGACGCTGTCCCCCCATCATCCTTGGTTGAGTCAGCAGCATCTTTACGAATTGGACAAGAAGACCCGCCGTATTCTTGCTTATCGATCATCGGGGCAAAATTGGTTGTCTCAGTTTGATGTCCTGGAGTCTCACACCAGGCTTCAGCCCTATGATGATGTCATTTATATCGAGTTGGTGGATTATTGGTCACGACAACAGCAACGTCCCCCCAATTCTCAGTATTTATCGCCGACAACCCCAGCGCCGAATCATTTTACTCAGCTTAATCAAGAGAATGCTTCCCGCCAACCATTTTGGCACGTCCTATCCTCTACTTTTTGGCGACGGCGCTATCGTCGGGTTAGACAATGGTTCGGCGATCGCCCGGTGATTCTGCTGGCGGGGGTGGTGATTTCCTGTCTTTTTCTGCTGGGAACGTTGCTGCTTTACACATCCCTGGCTGATATTAGTTTACCGTCTGCCTTTTATAGCACCGCTGTCTTGTTGTTGGGGGGCTACGGGGACTTATTTGAAAATTTGGAACAGGCCAAGCAAAACCGCTGGTTATTGCAACCCCTATCTTTGCTGTTAACCCTAGCGGGGACGGCAGCGGTGGGAATTTTATATGCATTACTGACGGAAAATTTACTGGCCAAACAATTTAGCCTAATACCGCGACGCCTTAACTTTCCAGCGGAAAACCATGTGGTAATTGTGGGCTTTGGGCGGGTGGGACAACGGGTGGCGCGGATTTTGCATGAGTGGCGTCAAAGTTTTGTCTGCATTACTTTAACTGGGGATTTGTCTCGCCTACAACAGGACGGGATTCCGCTCATCCGGGAAGATTTACCCGCTTGTCTGACGTCGGCAAAATTAACCAAGGCTAAGAGTATTGTGGTAGTGACCGATGAGGATTTGGTTAATCTGGAAGTGGCATTGCTTGCCCAAAAACTGAACCCAACGGCGGACTTAATTATTCGTACCAATAAAACGGGATTAAGCAATAGTTTAATGGGATTATTACCCCAGGCAGAGGTGTTAGATATTTATCGACTAGCGGCGGAAGTGTTTGTGGGGGCGGCCTTTGGGGAAAATATTATTAATTTATTTCAGGTCAGCCAAAATACGGTGTTGGTCACGGAATATCAAATTGAAGCTCAGGATACCCTCGTCGGCTTATTGATCGGGGAAGTGGCCTATGGTTACGGCGTTGTCCCGATTCTTTATCAACAGGTTCAGCATGCCGATCCTCTGTATTTTCCCTCCGATGACATTATTCTCCGCAATGGCGATCGCCTAGTGGTTTTAGCAACCATAGAAGGGTTAAAAAAGATTGAAGTCCAAGACCGCCGTCCCAAAACCTGGCGCATTATCATTGAGTCTGTCCGTAACGAGGATGCTGCCTTTGAAGGGGCTAACTTATTGAGCCGAATGTCGGGATGTTCCCTCAAGCAAGCCCGCGCTGCGATGGTGAATCTTCCCCAGACCGTTGTGACTCCCCTCTATCATCCCCAGGGCCTCCGATTAGCCAGATCCCTCAAAAAACTCCAGATCACGACTAACCTTATACAACTTAATTCTCCTAGGATCAATAATCCCCCTGAAGGTTTTTAGTCCTTGGTATTAATGCTATAGAAAAATTGAGCA
Organism: Cyanobacteriota bacterium; assembly: GCA_046048115.1. Classification (GTDB taxonomy): domain Bacteria; phylum Cyanobacteriota; class Cyanobacteriia; order Cyanobacteriales; family Microcystaceae; genus Synechocystis. Next base: position 3,708 of record JBJOGT010000094.1, read on the forward strand.
AATACGTTTATAACGTTTATAAATGATGTGAGCATCCTCTTCACGCTGGTTATTGAACAGCCCCATTCCCCAGTCGAGGGGCTATTAATCCATAAATTTATCTAATCCTTTTCTCATCATAGCCAAGTTAAAAATTATGACTATTTATTACACTTTTTTATCGAAACTATTGGGGAGCACATTGATGGCGATCGCCTTGGGGAATGCTCCGTTTGCCCTAGCCCAAGGTCTGAATGCCCCGGAAAATGCCGAAGAACTAGTATTACCTACGGGCAACAGTCAAGATTTAGAAGGACTAGAAGAACGCCGCGTTAATGATTGGTTTCCCCAAAATGGGATTTCAGAAGGGCAATCGGAAACCCTGTTAGAAATTAATGAAGAGTCCTATCGTCCTTCGGTTAATGACCCTGACGTTATTCGCAACCAGGAAAAAGACTGGAGAAATAATACCTCCGGCGATCCAAAGCAATCAGGGGCCGGTATTCCGCTAGGGGAATTTTAGACAGCTCAATTTTAGCCCTAGCCTGAGCGGCGTCAACCCTCTATGATTTTGGGAGAGTTTTTTTGTTAATTTCCGACAAACGTAAAGGTTAGGCGCATGATCAACCGTGGGGGATGGGGTTTAGGGGGTTTTGTGTTCCTAGTTGGATTAAACATGGGTCACGTCATGGCCCAATCCCAGCCCTTATTTTTGGCCTATCCCCCGAACAATCATCAAACCAGTAGCGCCCAAATTTTCTTCATTGGCTCTGCTGCGCCGGATGTAACTGTGACCCTCAATGGCCAGCCTTTGCAACGAAGTTCCCAAGGCAACTTTGCCCCAGTTTTGCCGTTAAATCTAGGGGAAAATCAATTTATTTTTCAAGCCGGGGATCAACGCCTTGAACGCACCATTACCCGCCTTGCGTCCACCCCGACCCTGCCCCCGGACGGTGGCTTTGCTCCAAATTCATTAGTTCCCAACCAAGCCATTAGTCGCCTAGGGGATGACCCGATTTGTTTTGCGGCGATTGCCCCCGCTCAGAGTAGAGTTTCTGTGCAATTAGCAGGAAAAACCATTCCTCTGACGCCCCAGGATCAATCAGCTCAGTTACCCGCCAATACCAGCTTGCTGTACGGCCAAAATCAGCCCATTAATACCCTCAGCAATCGTTACGAAGGGTGTCAAACCTTTCAAAATCCCACTACGTCACCGCTGTTACTGGGTAAACCTGAATTTACGTTGCAATGGCGGGGCCAAACCTGGACAGCAATGGCTAATGGCAGTGTGACTATCTTAAACGGCGATCGCCCTCAAGTTGTGGCAGTAAACGCCGATCCGGGAGTGGCCAGAACGGGGCCAAGTACAAACTATTCCCGCTTAACCCCCCTACCAAAGGGAACCCTAGCCGCTGTTACCGGCAGTGACGGGGACTGGTTGCGCCTCGATTATGGTGGCTGGATCAAAGCCGATGAAACCCAAACCTTAGCCAGTCAAGCCCCGCCCCGTTCTGTGATTCGCAGTGTGGGTTACGCACAATTGGCTGACCGGACGGAAATGCGGTTTCCCCTAGAACTCCCTGTGCCCGTTGCCGTTGAACAAAACGGCGATCGCCTGACGTTAACGCTTTACAATACCACCGCCCAAACTGATACTATTCGTCTTGATCCCGACCCCATTATTCAAGCCTTTACCTGGCAGCAAACCGATCCTGATCGCCTGGATTACCAGTTTCAATTCAAAACCCCCCAGCAATGGGGCTATGATCTGCGCTACGACGAGACGACGTTAGTTTTAACCCTGCGCCATCCGCCCAAGATTCCTGCCAAGCCAGGGGATTTAAGGGGCGTTAAAATTCTGATTGATCCCGGCCATGGAGGCAGTGAATCCGGTGCGGTTGGCCCCACAGGCTATCCCGAAAAGGAGATTAATTTACTGATTTCCCTGAAATTAGCAGACCTATTACGACAAAAGGGGGCTGACGTTCATCTCACCCGCACCACCGATGAATTTGTGTCCCTTGGCGATCGCGTTGCCCAAATTGAACAGGTTCAACCGGCGATCGCCCTGTCTATCCATTACAATGCCTTGCCCGATAGCGGCGATCCCAATACTAAACAGGGGATTAGTGCCTTTTGGTTCCAGCCCCAGTCCCAGGGTTTGGCAAACTTTTTACAACAATCCCTGGTTCAAAACCTGAATCGCCCCGATGATGGCGTTTATTTCAACAGCTTGGCCTTAGTTCGACCGGCGATCGCCCCGGCGGTGTTGTTGGAGTTGGGCTATATGATTAGTCCCCAGGAATTTGAATGGATCACCGATCTCCAGTCCCAGACCGAATTAGTTAAGGTTTTAGCCGATAGCGTGACGACTTGGCTACACCAACAGCGTTGAGGGGATTTCCTGAAATTGACCCCGATCGTCTAATATCCAGCCTTTCCCATCGTTAACCTGCCCCGATTCTAGGGACACAATCCAGTAAATATACTCTGGCCAGGCGATCGCCCGG
>JBJOGT010000095.1:0-6411 GCA_046048115.1 Cyanobacteriota bacterium
CGCTTGACGAGTAACACTAATAACCGATGAAGTTGGGTATCAACGGAAAAAATAACATTATCAACACCGACTTTAAAGTCGGCTAAGGGTTGTTTAAAGGAGGAATTCATGTAGGGTTAAAAGGGTTTAAAAAATAAAAGAGAATGGCGTTAACAGGGAAGGGATTAACCGATGTTTTCAGGAATTTTAAGCATAGAGATGATGTTGATCAATATAGCTTTTAACCACATTAGGAATGATCGTTTGATCTTTGCTTTGGCGAAAATCCGTGGAGGAAACCGGGGGGGTTAAGGGCTGCATATTCGGGATTTGATCAATTTCAATCAAGCGATCTGCCGTGACCAAGCGATAGTGTCCCCCAAGGTTTTCAATCAGACTTAAATTATCCGGGTCAAGGGGATAACCGGGACGGGCAAAAATCACCAGGGTTACTTGACTTAAAAGCTGTTTAACTTCATACCAGCGGGGAATTTGTTCAATTAAATCTGAGCCAATCACTAACCCATATTCCGGGTCAGGCCCCCAGCGGTCTTTGGCCCGTTGCAAACTAATTAAACTGCGGCGATCGCTCAAGTCTTCCCAAATTTGGATCGTTGGATAGGAGGGTTGTAACTCCTGCACAAGCAACTTCAACATGGTTTGACGATGGTGCAAATTCGCCCCGTGGCCGTTCCCTGACGGCTGATTTTTAAAGGGATTATCGGAAGCCCAAACAGCAACCTGATCAAAATGTTTCGCCAGCCAAAGCAAAATGGTGCGGTGGGCAGTGGTAGGGGGATCGGCACTGGTGCCAAACAGAGCAATTTTCATCGGTTTAAGGGCTAGTTTGGGCAAATACTTGGTGTTGTAAGTCCTGCAAAGCAGGGGAAATGTCAACGGGAGTCGAGGGAGGGGCGTTCAGTTGGCGCAGGGAAGTCGGTAAGGATGTTACCGATGTCCGGGTGCCTTGGCGGAGGGTTTGGAGGCTTTCGGGTTGATACTGACGCTTGCCGTTGACCATGGCACAGGTTAAGAGAGGCGTTTCTCCTGTACCAGGAACTTCGGTGGCTAATCCCAGGCGGTCGCCCTTGAATTGACCTTGATCGTCATAACGGCGGAAAATCTGCTTTTTGCCGGGATAGGTTGCTTTGTGGCTAGAACGTTTACAGGTGGGTTTGCCATCAATTTCTACCAATTTATAAACCCCATTCACCGGCGTTCCCGTGACCAATTTGGTTCCTAAACCATACCCATCAATGCTCGCCCCCCGCTGCTGTAAGTCGGCGATCGCCCATTCATCCAAGTCGCCACTGGCAAAAATAGTGATATCCGGCAACAAGCCCCGCACCTGTTGGGACAATTGGGCTAAATCCCCGGAATCGAGGCGGACGCCTGTGACTGTCATCTGGCCAGCCTTAACTCGATCCGCTAACCGTTGGGCGGCCTTGACCGTGTCAAACGTGTCAATCAGCAACGGCGCACTAGGAAAATATTGCCGAAAGGCCGCAAACGCCTCATCCTCGCTCCCCGATAACGCGGCGATCGCCATCACCAACCCATGGGCCATGGTGCCGCTGGGTTTTTCCCCTAACTGTAATGCGGCTAGCACATTGGAAGTGGCATTTAATCCCCCCGCCAACGCCGCTTTAGCTGCCCACACTGCCCCCTGGGGACTAAAGGCCCGCCGCGTACCAAACTCCAATAACATCGCCTGTTCCCCTGCAATATCCCGTAACCGTGCCGCCCTAGTGGCAATCAAGGTTTGATAATTGATGGTATTGAGCAAAAACGTTTCCACTAATTGCGCTTGCCAGAGGGGGGCTTCCACCCGCAATAACGGTTCATTGGCAAAAACGGCTGTTCCGGGCTTGACCGCCCAAACCGTTCCCGTAAATTTCAAGTTTGCCAAACGTTGCCAAAACTCCCCTGGTGCTTGGTCAAAAATCCCGGTTTGTTGCAAGGCTTTAATATGTGCCGGGGTGAACTGCAAACTTTCTAAATAGGTCAACGCCTCTTCTAACCCCATGGCGATTAAATAGCCATAATTTTCCGGCAAATGACGCACAAATAACTCAAAACTAGCGGTCTTATCCGCAATGCCCTCCCCCACATAACAGGCGGCCATGGTTAATTGATAAAGGTCAGTCAGCAACCCTAAATCAGTCTCTTGCAACCCAAGGGGCGCTTTGTCCACAGTGATCATCACTTTTGCCGTTTAATGTAACGGCTTGACGGTGCTGCCTTGGATTATAGTAGAAACTACCATAATTCGGCAAGGGGGATGGAGTAATCACCGGTTAGGGGTTTTGTTTCTGGCGATCGCCCTTCACTAAACCAGCATCCTTTCCACCAATTCTATTATTTGCTCTCGCAACTGCCCATCATCCAAACCTTTCACCTGAGTCACCACCTGTTGCAGCACCCCATTGACCCTTTCATCTGGTTCGGTCACCAAGCGCGCCACCGAGACCCCTAACGAATCTGATTCCAATTCATTCAAATACAACACCCTTAATGCTCCCGCCGTCGCTAACACGTCATAATGAAGCGGGATTGGACAGACGATCGCCGAAATCGAAGCCCCGCCCGCACCAATGGTAGAATAGAGGCTGTTTTTAGCGATTCCGCATCCAAGACGAGGCGACCAAGTTTCTGCCCTTGTCCCCCGTTACTAACCCCGAACAAAGTCGGGAATTGCTCGAACCCTGTTTAAACTGCCTTGGAGTAATTGCATGACTGACTCGCCCGATCGCATGATTGCGACAGACCTCAGAGAAGAAATGTCGCGTTCCTATTTGGAATACGCCATGAGCGTGATTGTTGGGCGGGCGTTACCCGATGCACGGGATGGTCTCAAGCCCGTACACCGCCGCATTTTATATGCCATGTATGAATTGGGCTTGACCCCCGATCGCCCCTTTCGGAAATGTGCGCGGGTGGTGGGGGAAGTGTTGGGGAAATACCACCCCCACGGTGATACAGCGGTTTACGATGCCCTGGTGCGGATGGCCCAGGATTTTTCCATGCGGGAGCCGTTAATCGACGGCCATGGCAACTTTGGCTCGGTGGATAATGACCCCCCGGCAGCCATGCGGTACACCGAATCTCGCCTTAGACCTCTCTCCACCAATGCCCTATTGAGAGATATTGAAGCGGAAACCGTCGATTTTATTGATAACTTTGACGGTTCCCAACAAGAACCCGTCGTTCTTCCTGCCCGAGTTCCCCAACTGTTAATTAACGGGTCTTCCGGCATTGCGGTGGGCATGGCCACCAATATCCCTCCCCACAACCTGGGGGAAGTGATCGACGCGGCGATCGCCCTCATCCATAACCCGGAACTCGATGATCAAGCGTTAATGCAGATTGTCCCTGGCCCAGACTTTCCCACCGGGGCCCAAATCCTAGGGCGATCGGGCATTCGAGACGCCTACTTAACCGGGCGGGGATCGATCACCATGCGGGGCGTGGCCAACATTGAAGCCATGGAACAACCGGGCAGACCGGATCGGGACGCCATCATTATCACCGAGCTTCCTTACCAAACCAACAAAGCCGCCCTGATTGAGCGCATTGCCGATCTCGTCAACGAGAAAAAAATTGAAGGTATCGCCGACATCCGGGACGAGAGCGATCGTGATGGAATGCGGATTGTGATCGAACTCAAGCGCGATGCCTATGCCCGCGTGGTACTCAATAATCTTTATAAACAAACCCCCATCCAGAGTAACTTCGGTGCCAATATGTTGGCCTTGGTGGATGGCACCCCCGAAGTCCTGACCATCAAACGTTTTTTAACGGTCTTTTTAGACTTTCGGGTGGAAACCATCACCCGCCGCACCCGTTACGAACTCCGCAAAGCCGAAGAGCGGGATCATCTTCTCCAAGGATTATTAATCGCCCTCGATAACCTGGATGCCGTCATTCGGTTAATACGAGCCGCCGCTGATACCGCCACTGCTAAATCGGAATTGGTCGAAGGCTTCTCCCTCTCTGAGGTACAGGCTGATGCCATTCTGCAAATGCAACTGCGGCGCTTAACGGCCCTCGAAGCGGACAAAATCATTGCTGAACACGAAGAATTACAGGCAAAAATTGCCGATTTGCAAGATATTTTGGCCCGGCGTGAACGCATTGATGCGATTATCGAATCGGAATTAGAACAAATCAAAACCCTCCATGCCTCCCCCCGTAAGACGGTTATTGTGCAAGAGGATGGCGAACTCATTGACACCGATTTGATTGCCAACGAACAAGCCCTCATTCTGCTGACCGAACAGGGTTATATCAAACGGATGCCCGCTAGCACTTTTGGCACCCAAAATCGGGCCACACGGGGGAAAGCCGCAGCTAAGATCAAAGAAGACGACAGCGTTGAACATTTTCTTTCCTGCTGTGACCATGACCAGGTTTTGTTCTTTAGTGACCGGGGGGTTGTGTACAGTCTTAATGCTTACCAAATTCCCATCGCCTCCCGGACAGCACGGGGAGTGCCGATCGTGCAAATGTTGCCTATTCCCAAGGATGAAAAAATCACCTCATTGGTCTCCGTTTCCGAATTTGACGATGATACTTACTTCATCATGCTCACCCGCCAGGGCTATATCAAAAAAACAGCCCTCTCTGCTTTTAGTAATATTCGGGCCAACGGTTTAATTGCCATTTCCCTGGTAGAAGGAGACCAACTGCGCTGGGTGCGATTGGCTAAAGCCGAAGATAGCATCATCATCGGTTCCCAAAATGGTATGGCCATTCATTTCAAAGCCAGCCAAGAAGAATTACGGGCCCTAGGTCGAGCCACCCGGGGGGTTAAATCCATGAAACTGCGATCGGGGGATGCACTGATCAGCATGGATATTTTACCCAGTCAGGTGGTGGCCCAGATTGACCAAGACATAGAGGAAGAACTAGAGGAAGAATCGGACACCGACACCGATGTCATTCTGGAAGAAACTGATAATCCCGGTCCGTGGCTTTTGGGGGTCACCATGAAAGGCTTTGGTAAACGGGTTCCCGTGGGTCAATTCCGGCTTCAGCATCGGGGGGGCATTGGGGTTAAAGCCATTCGCTTCAAGTCCAAAGAGGATCAACTGGTGGCCTTACATGTGGTCAATCCCGACGATGAATTGATGCTGGTGACCAATCGCGGTATTATAATTCGCCAGTCCGTAAATGATATTTCCCCCCAGTCCCGCAGCGCCACCGGGGTCAGGGTACAGCGTTTGGATGCTGACGATGCCATTTCCGCTGTGGCCCTAGTGCCACCCTCCGGGGAAGAAGAATTGATGGAAATGGAGGAAGATGATGGTGAGTAAATTGGATTTAAAAAAGACACGTTTTTACTGTGAGGTTTTCCAGGAAGGTCTTCAAGAAGGACGGCAGGAAGGTCTTCAGGAGGGTCAGAAAACTACCATCCGCCCAGTGGTTGCTCGATTGCGTCAACGGAACTTCTCACCTCAAGAAGCGGCAGATCTATTGGGGTTAACGATCGCCGAGGTGAACCAATATTGGCAGGAGTAAGGGACGGCGAATGAAGGATGTGGGTTGATTATTTTTCTGATGTTTCAATGGTGGTGTTAAGGGCGATCGCCAAAGATTGTTTGCCAAGGGAAAGTTGATGCGGACAGATACGATTTTTTATCAATTGTTCCAAGTAATGCCCAATCTCTTGGCGGAGCTGCTGGGGGAAACGGAGGGTGATTATGAGTTTAAATCGGTAGAAATTAAGGAATTGGCGCGGCGGATTGATGGGGTCTTTTTGCCCAAAGGCGATCAACCACAGCCGATTTATTTTGCGGAAGTACAATTTCAAACCGATGAACGCTTATATGAACGGTTAATCACGGAAACGTTTGTGTATCTGGGGCAATATCGCCCGACTCAAACCTGGTTTTGTGTAGCGTTGTGGGCAAGTCGGAAAATCGCGGTTTCCATTCCGCTTTATTACGAGGGTTTAGTGGCGGCAGGATTACTGCGGGTGGTGTATCTAGATGAATTAGAGGTGGATTCATTGGGGGTGTCAATAGTGCGCTTGGTGACGACCCCGGATCAGGGGGTTGATGCTGTGTTGCAAACCCTTGTGGGGCAAGTGAAGGGTTTGGAAGATGACCAGTTTCGGGCGCAAATTATAGAATTGGTAGAGAGAATGCTGGTTTATCGTTTTCCTAACTTTTCAACGGAGGTCCTTCAGACAATGTTTACAGAGGTAGATTTAAAAAAGACACGTTTTTACCGTGAGGTTTTCCAGGAAGGTCTTCAAGAAGGACGGCAGGAAGGTCTTCAGGAGGGTCAGAAAACTACCATCCGCCAAATGGTTGCTCGATTGCGTCAACGGAACTTCTCACCTCAAGGAGCGGCAGATCTATTGGGGTTAACGATCGCCGAGGTGAACCAATATTGGCAGGAGTAAGGGACGGCGAATGAAGGATGTGG
>JBJOGT010000096.1:0-5175 GCA_046048115.1 Cyanobacteriota bacterium
TTTTTTGACCGATGAGTCTTTACGGCAAAATATTGCCTTTGGTGTCCCGGCGTCGGAAATTGACGATGATCGTATTCAAAAAGCAATGGTGGCGGCTCAATTAGCGGATTTAATGGAACAGTTACCGCAGGGATTGGATACTTTAGTGGGGGAGCGGGGGGTCAGGTTGTCTGGGGGGCAACGGCAACGGGTGGGCATTGCCCGGGCTCTTTACCATGAACGGGATGTGTTGGTGCTGGATGAGGCCACATCGGCGTTGGATACGGACACTGAAAAATTGGTGACGGAGGCGATCGCCAGTTTATCGGGGTCTAAAACCTTGTTTATCATTGCCCATCGTCTTTCCACGGTGGAAAAGTGTGATCGGCTCTATTTGTTAGACAAGGGACAAATTGTTAAATCAGGAACTTTCGCTGAAGTTGTTGCCTGGCAGGAGGCATTGACTTATCAAGGGGCCGTAAGGGGCCCTAGCGCTTAAAATTTTGAGGGGATTGGCCCCCCAAGACTTTTTCACCCCCAGCCCAATGAGCAGGGTAATCCGAATCTGATCCCTAAATCTTGGCATAAAGTAATCCGTTACCCTAGAGAGGAGCGGTTATCATTGGGTGACCTAAATCAATTTTCCTTATCTTTTTTGACCCGACGATTAAAATTTGTTTTTCTATGCTGAAGACTTTGCCTTTTTTACAAAAATTTTCCTGGCGTCAAATGCTGGTACGTACCGGCTCAACGGCGATCGCCCTTTTATTGGTAATTGCCTTAGTATTTGGCCCTACATCGGAAGCCGCAGCAGCCCGGAGCGGGGGTAGAATTGGCGGTGGATCTTTCCGGGCCCCAAGCCGGAGTTACAATAGCGCTCCCCGGAGTAGTAATTATCGCTCGGGCGGTGGCGTGGGCTACGGGGGGGGGATGGGATTTCCCTTTATCATTCCTTTCTTTGGCTTTGGCGGTGGTTTTGGGGGTCTGTTTGGCATTTTGATCATGATTGCGATCGCCAACATTGTGATTAATGCTGTCCGGGGTACTGGGGGCAGCGCTGGGGGGTCAATGATGCAAAGCGACGATCCCTCGGTGGGCATTGCCCAAATTCAGGTAGGGTTATTAGCCAATGCCCGTAGCCTTAAACACGAATTGGATCAACTTGCCCTCTCGGCGGACACTGGAACAGCCAATGGTCGCGCCCTCGTCTTGCAAGAGGCGACCTTAGCCCTCCTACGTCATCCCCAATATTGGGTCTATGGATCTAGCCAAAGTGATACAGCCCGCCTGAGTATTGCGGAAGCCGCCTTTAATCAGTTAGCGCTGACGGAGCGGAGTAAATTTAGCGATGAAACCCTGAGTAATTTTAATAATCAATTACGCCAGGCCGATCGCCGTCCAGTGCTGGGGGGGGATGATGCAGACCTAGTACCAGATGCCGCCGGGGAATATATTCTCGTGACCATCATCGCGGCGGCTCTAGGGAAGTTGAACCTGCCCACGGTCAATGATGCCACTGATCTCAAAACAGCCCTACAATCCCTTGGTGGCATTGGTGGCGATCGCCTGTTGGCCATTGAAGTGCTCTGGACTCCCCAACAGGAGGGGGATACCCTCACCAGTAACGACATCATCAGCGAGTACCCTGATCTAAAACTGGTGTAACTATCTTTTAAAGATTGATTATTTACTAACCCCTACTCCGATTGCGAACGAATTGAGTAGGGGTTCATTAATGGAACTATGTATGATTTGGCAATTATAGGGGCGAGTCCAGAGGGCATCAGCGCCGCCCAACGGGGTATTAGCACCTATCCGGCATCCCGCATTGCGTTGATTACCCAAGGTTGGGAAAGGGTTTGGACAGAAAGAGTCTCAACCGAAAAGTCTGGGGATCAATCTGACTGGGCGGAGATTGAGGCAACGGAAAAACTGCGGCAACTGGCGGCTTTAGGCGTTGATGTTATCCCGGCGATCGGTCATTTTAAACAGACGGGAAGCGAATTGGTTTGGCAGGGAGACCAACGGACAATAACGGCCCAGGCTTACTTATTAACCACGGCTGTGGAACGGTATCAGGCAACCCATAATGCCGTGAATTCGACTAACTGGGTTAACCTTACCCCCTCCGGGGCAACAACCTGGGGTATCCGGGGCGCATCTCCCCAACATCTAGTATTAGCGCAAACATTAGTCCAGCAAGGCCATGCCGTTCAGCTTTTTACCCGAAACGCCTATTTGTTGCCAGGGGAAGACCGGGAAATGTCCCATTTATTGCAATGTTATTTAGAAGCCCAGGGTATTAAAATTTGGTGTCATTGTCATCGTTTTGTGCCAACATTTTTACCAAAAAGCCAGACTTATCAATTATCAGTGGAATCCGGGGCCATATCCCATCGGCTTGAGGTCAATCAATTGTGGCAGCGTCCGTCATCAGCCCTGCCCTGGCATTGGTTTAAAACTTTGCCGGATTTTAGGAACGAAAGCGAGTCCCATGCCCCCTATGTGGCGGTTAATGACAGTTTACAAACGGCCCATCCCCAGATTTATGCCTGTGGCGGTTGGCTCAAAGGCTACCCATCCGTGGCGATCGCCATTCAAGAGAGCCGTTATGGGGTGGACCGGATCTTGAGTAACATGCAGCGACCCATTAATTATGCCCACATCCCCTTTGGGATTAATTTAAATTCCCCTTGGTATCGCGTCGGCCTAAGTGAGCAACAAGCAACGGCCCAATGGAAAAAAATCCATGTTTACTACGGTTATGAAGCCTATCAAGGGGATTCGCCCCTGCGGGGGGTCTGTAAAATCTTGGCCAACCATGAGGATCAAATAGTGGGAGCCCATTGGTTTGGAACGTCGGCTCCGGCGGGGATTGCCCTGTTAACCCTGGGGATGACTGGGGGAATAACGGTAGAAACGCTAAAAAATTTACCGGTGGTGGATAGGGGGGTTGCCCAAGGGTTGCAAGCTTTATCCCGAGGTTAGAAAGCGGGGAATGCGGGCATTATGATGGGGTTTACGGTATTCTTAGGGAAAATTCTGTCTGCCCATGCCCCGATCGCGCCGCAAGTCCGCTGAAATCACCCTGGATTTATTCCCCTTTTTGTCCATTTTGGCCTGTACTATCGGGACGCTCATTTTGCTGATTATTGTCATGACTATGCAGTCTATGGACGAGCAGCAAGAGGTAACCATTATTGCGAAACAAGAAAAGGGACAAAATAGCCAAAAATCCCCCCGCTATTGGGAAGCTGCCGAAAATGGCGTGATTCTCTATCCCCAAAAAACCCTAGTGCCATTCAATGATCTTAAAACCAGTCCAGTTTTAAAAGCGGCATTAGACCAGTTAAGTCAGAATCGTGATCAAGAATATTTAATTATTGCCGTTCGTCCGGGGGGGATAGAAACATTCCGTGATTTACGCAACTTGGTGGAATCCCTCGGCATTGATATTGGTTATGAACCCCTGGATGAGGGTTGGCAATTAAAATTTGAAACCGAGTCTTAATTTTTGATCTATGAAACGCCTTGCTCCCCGTTCCCGTAATCATTTACCCCAACAAAATTTAGATTCGTTTTTGGACATTATGACCAATACGGTAGGGGTGTTAATGTTTATTGGCTTATTTATGACCCTGGTAACGGTGGAATCGGCCGGTATCATTAAAACCCCTCTTTCTAGACCCACCAAGAAAATTGCTCGCTTGTTTGAATTACGCGGCGATCGCCTTCATTATGTGGACACGGATAAAGTACAGCGGGCGTTAGAAGGTCAATTTCAAGGGTTAGCCACCTGTAGAGAACCCATCAAACCCAGCGGCCAGTCGGTCACCGTTTATAACGATTATTTAAAACAATTATCTGATTATCAAAACTGCATTGCCCAACAGGGGGCACGCCTAAATCAAACTTCATTAGATACCAATGATTACCAAGTTAGCATTGTTAATTTGAATAATCTTTCCATTCGTTACGAATTGAAGCAAGGGGAAGAGGTGGGCGATCGCCTTAGTAATTTGACCAAGCAAGATTCTAAATATCAACAGCAATTAGCCAATTTTGACCCCCGGTTTGAATATTTAGCCTTCCTCGTTCGACCGGATTCGTTCCAAAGTTTTCGCCAAGCTCGGGAAATTGCCTGGCAACAAGGATTTGATGTGGGCTGGGAACCCCTAACCGACGATACACCGATTATTTTGGGAAATGAAGGGCGGAGTATTGGGGTGCAATAGGATCTCAACAAGCCAATAATCAGACCAATCCCGACCGCAGGGCAATAACCGCAGCCTGGACCCGATCATCGACGGATAACTTATTCATAATGCCCCTGACATGGGTTTTGATCGTGTTAGTACTTAAATAGAGGTCTTGGGCAATTTCCTGGTTACTTTTGCCTTCGACAATGAGTTTCAACACATCCACTTCCCGATCCGAAAGGCTGGCGATATTGGTGACTTGCCCTTGATCTGGGGGTGATTTGAGGTTTTCGATCACCACCCGGGCAATTTGGGGATCGAGGTAGGTCGCCCCATCCTTCGCCGCGTCGATCGCCTTAATTAATTGTTCTAGGGTTGCCCCTTTGACGCAGTAGGCATCGGCCCCGCTAGCCAAGGCCCCAATGACTTCATCGGGTAGGGTGTGGGATGTCAACATGACCACATGGATTTTGGGGACAGCGGCTTTAATTTGTTTGGTGGCCTCAATGCCGTCTAAGCCGGGTAAGCCAATATCCATAATCACAATGTCAGGCTGGAGGGCGATCGCCTGTTGCACCGCACCATAGCCATCTTCCACTTGACCCATAATTTCAAATTCGCATTCATTGTCCAACGCTTGGGCTAAACCCAGTTGCATCAGGGGATCATCTTCGACAATCAGTATTTTCATAGGGGGCTGGGGCAATTTTTCACCCAATGGGGGGAAGTGAAAACAATCCTAGTTTAGGCAAAGTTTAGGAAAGAGATGTGCTTACTTATTATTTCTTTGTGCTGATAACAATCTTGTTTACCTATATCTATTGATTGTCCTGTTTGTCTGTCCTTTTTTGACCAAATTGGCCGGTTATTAACTGGCGACAATGTGAGCACTGGACTATGGGACTTTTTTGACATTATGTTAATCCATCTTGCTAAGCTAGAGCGACCAAAAATACTCCAATGGGCCGGTGGGGTCAAACAGCTAGGAACGGCGATC
>JBJOGT010000097.1:0-3147 GCA_046048115.1 Cyanobacteriota bacterium
GGAGCGTTTCAATCTCTTGGTGGAGACGTTGATTTTCGCTTTGATAATTGACCATTGTGAATCTTGCTCTCTAGGCTCATTAATATTAAATAAAGATCAAAAGAGTTTTAAGGAATTTATAGTTCAGGATTTAAGTTTACCGAAATTCAGCAACAATGGGGAATTATTGTTGTTTATTGGGTAGGCGGACAGCGGAGGGATTAAGGGGACAAAGAATATTGTTTAACGTTCGGAGTTGTTCTACAGTACCCAGGCAAATTAAAGAATCTCCGTCTAACAGTAAGGTTTCGCCGATGGGGCCGACAATTAAATCCCGGTCTTGACGACGGATAGCCAAAATTAATGCCCCGGATTGGGAGCGCAGACGGGCCTCTCGCAGGGTTTGGCCAAGGTAGGGGCAATTGCCATTACCGATGCGAAATTCTTCCATATAAAAGGATCGATCCGCCCCCGTTAAAATACCATCGACAAAATCCACCACCTGGGGACGTAACGCCGCTGCGGCTAACCGTTTACCGCCGGTAATATAGGGAGAAACCACTTCATCGGCCCCGGCCCGTTGTAATTTTTGCACGGCTTCCTCGGTGCTGGCCCTGGCGATCGCCCGAATTTTAGGATTTAAACTTTTGGCCGATAATACGGTATACAAATTTTCGGCGTCGGAAGACAGGGCCGCCACAATGCAGATGGCCTTATCAATTTTGGCGGCCTGGAGCGTGCTGTCTAGGGTAGCATCCCCTTCCAAAACCGCATAATTGGTCAATTTAGCGCGGGCAATCTTTTCCGGGGAGGAATCAATCACCACAAAGGGAATTTTTTCGGTATAAAACTCGATGGCAATTTGTCGCCCGGTGCGCCCATAGCCACAGAGAATATAGTGTTCCGATAAACTATCAATCACCCGTCGCTCCTGCCGTCGGCGTAAACTTTCTTGAAAGTAGCCCTGAATAAAGGCTTCCGTAAAGCGATTAACCATATAACCGATGGTCACCAAGCCCATAAAAATCAGAATCATGGTGAACAGGCGCGATCGCTCCCCCAGGGGATTGGTTTCCCCAAAACCCACGGTGGAAAGGGTAATGGTGGTCATATAGGCGGCATCAATCCAAGACCATTGTTCTGCGAACCGATACCACACTGTCCCCAGTCCAAATAGTCCGACCAAAACGATCGCCCCCGCCGTGAGTTCCTGCCGGAGACGTTTTCCCTTTTGATCAATCAGATTTAACAGGTTTTCCTGACTTGTTGATTCCAATCCCACGTCAAAACCTCGCTTAAAATAGGTCAGTCGATTTAAGATCAGAACACAAAACTTTTCACCGACAGTACCCTGTCCCCTGAAGCTTAAGCTTAATTATTCAAAGTCGGCTAGTCTAGCGTCTTAGGAGCCAATCGTGAGCCAATCCCCCGTTATTGAACCCCAAACTTTACCCGTCGATCAAGCACTGTCCCCCAATAGTGCGTTTAATCCCGTTGATTTTGATGCCTATGTCATGGGAACCTATGGGCGTTTTCCCATTGCGATCGCCAAGGGGCAAGGGTCAACATTGTGGGATACAACGGGCAAAAGCTACTTAGATTTTGTGGCAGGCATTGCAACCTGTACCTTAGGCCATGCCCATCCCGCTTTGATTGATGCGGTGAGCCAACAAATCCAGAAACTCCACCACGTTTCCAATCTGTATTACATTCCCGAGCAGGGGGAATTGGCCAAATGGATTGTGGATCATTCCTGTGCAGATCGGGTTTTCTTCTGCAATTCCGGGGCTGAAGCCAATGAAGCGGCGATTAAATTGGTGCGTAAATATGCCCACACTGTTTTAGATTTTCTCGAACAACCTGTCATTCTCACGGCCAACGCCAGTTTCCACGGTCGCACCTTAGCCACGGTGACCGCCACGGGGCAACCCAAATATCAGCAGCATTTTAATCCCCTCATGCCGGGGTTTGATTATGTTCCTTACAACGATATCCAAGCTTTAGAAAACAAAATTGCTGATTTAGACGAAGGCAACAGTCGGGTAGCGGCCATTATGCTGGAACCCTTACAGGGAGAAGGGGGCGTCCGACCGGGGGATCTGGACTATTTCAAACGGGTGCGGGAAATTTGCGACCAGAATGATATTTTGTTGGTCTTTGATGAAGTCCAAGTGGGGGTTGGCCGCACGGGGACGCTCTGGGGGTATGAAAATCTCGGGGTTGAACCGGATATTTTCACCAGTGCCAAGGGGTTAGCGGGGGGCATTCCCATCGGGGCAATGATGAGCAAAAAATTCTGTGATGTGTTTGAGCCAGGTAACCATGCCAGTACCTTTGGCGGAAATCCCTTCGCCTGTGCATCGGGGTTGGCGGTGTTGAAAACCATTGACGGCGATCGCCTGTTGGACAATGTCAAAGCCCGGGGTGAACAATTACGGGGACGACTAAAAACCATCCAAGCGAGTTATCCCACCCTCTTTACCGAGGTGCGCGGTTGGGGACTAATTAACGGCTTAGAAATCAGTGGCGAAAGTTCCTTAACCTCCATTGATATTGTTAAAGCGGCCATGGAAGCGGGGTTATTACTCGCCCCGGCCGGGCCGAAGGTGTTGCGCTTTGTGCCCCCCTTGGTGGTGACCGAAGCAGAAGTGGCCGCCGCCGCCGATATTTTAGAGTCGGTCATTGCTGGCTTAGCCCCTTAAGCCCACCATCAGCTAATACATTTCAATTTTCTAAACGGCGATCGCCTCCCCCTTATGGGCACCATTTACACCAACGGCGATCGCTAAATAGTATAAGTCCAACCATCCTGAAAACCTTGTCTAAGGGCCAATGGTTTCAAAGAGTTAAACGTTGTTTTATAGGCATTAAACAATTTTTTACGGTCCAATAAATCATCCTCATCATCCAGATTTAGATCATTAAAATAGGGAGTAATTGCCTTATTCCAAGTCGTCTTTGATAAATGTCGATAGTTAGTGGTTAAGGCTAAATGCTGGAGGTCAACAAACGTCTGTAAGTAGTGATCAGAAGGAATCGAATTACCCCTAGGCACATTGAAACTCGGGGAAATAGGGACTAAATTCCATATATGATCATGGGCAACAAAAGACCACGGTAAATAGTAGTCCAGCCTGAAGCTTTTTGCGTCGAGTAACTCCCCACAAT
>JBJOGT010000098.1:0-3409 GCA_046048115.1 Cyanobacteriota bacterium
TAGTTAGACTTACACCGCAGTCTACTAGCTTAGGATTATACAGAAATTTTCTGTATAACACTCTTCAAAGTAACGATATAAGGTAGTTTTCGGTATATCACTCCATTTAGAGGTAATCGCCAGAAACTTTCGGTATATCATTCCCAAAAGCGTATTAAGAAGACTAGAATACTGCAAAAGTGCCCATGATTATCGCTTTTCAGGGGTGATCGACAACATTGCCACAAGTTTACCCTTAGCCTGTTATCCCGGCTCAAACCTTAACCAATTTTCACAAAGCCATCCCTTTCATTCAAGTCATCCAGCCTTTGGCGATCTGGAAAACAGCCCTAAACTTGTGGTGGCCGATGATGACCACCTTTCGACCCAGCCCTTGCCCGTGTAATCTTTGGGGCTTTTGGTGATTTGGGAATTTGGCGATTTGGGAATTCAGCGATCGCCATCCTTGGCAGTGAAGATTAAATGACTGAACATCCGTGAGCAAAAAATCAAAACCCCCTTAAGCTTAAAATAATCAGCCAATGAAAACCATTTCGCCATCAATTTTGATGCCCTATGTTAAAAACTAATCGTTTTGATTTAACCCAATCCTATACCTTCAGCAACTATTTTGATCTGAATATTGAACCGGAAGATCTCCTGGCTGAATTTAACTATAGCTTTACCCGTAAAAAATTAACTTTGCCCCAATCTCACCAGGATTTTTCGAGTCTTGCCAGTCTGAAAGAAAGTCTTGAACGTCGCCTTCCTTTTGTCAGTTTAAGTAGTGAAATTGCCCGACGAGAGGTGCTCATTGCTCCCATTTTGTTGACGCTCATTGACTATACCCAGGCTCAGTTGCGAATTGAATATTCCCTGACGGTTTCTGAACAATTGAAAGGTTCTTTAGATTATTATTTACATACGCAAAAAAGTTTGATTGTTATTGAAGCGAAAAAGGCAGATTTATCTAGAGGTTTCACCCAACTGGCGATCGAGTTGATTGCGTTGGATCAATGGTTAGATGATGGAAAAAATCCCCTCTATGGGGCGGTGTCCACGGGAGATGTTTGGCAATTCGGTCGCCTCGATCGCCGTCAAAAAGCCATCGAACAAGATCTCAACTTATTTCGGGTTCCAGCGGACTTGATAGAATTATTTAGTTACCTAGTGGGAATGTTGAACGATGGCCAGGACAATTACATTGACTAACTCACTTTGTACTCAAAATGGGCAGCATTAACTCTTAGCATTCACTGAAATTTGTTGAATCCGCCATCGCCCTTCAATTAAGGAAAAGATCAGATCAAATTCAATCCGAATGGGTTGGGTGGGAAAATAACCCTTAAGTTGCATTAAACCATTTTGATCAATGACAGGCTTGGTGGTAAAAACCGGTTCGTAGAGTGTAACAACGCCAATATCGAGATTTAAAGCCCTAAATTGACTGAATTGAGATGCTAGTTCCTGTTCCGTATTGACCCGCTGAAACTCTAAACTGCCTAGAGCCCGAAGAACCGAAAAGTTGCCTGTTAAATTAGCCTGATTAAAGGCCACAATGGTAGACCTTGCCAGAGAATCCACCATTTGTCGATCATTATCATTGGTAATGGCGGGGCCAGGTTTAACTTGGGCAACAAGAGAAGTCGGCACGAGAGGAAGAGATATAACGGCGATCGCCGCTCCTAAAATAGGCAACCAGAATTTTTTTTTGAGCATGGTAGAGTGATCGTAAACCTAACTCGGATTAATTACACAATCAAGCAAACCAACCCATCTAAAAAATGATGGCGATCGCCGATCAATCAATGACATTAACCAATGGCGATCACCATACCATCTAAATCAAAAAACAGACAAAGTATTTTATTACTTAGAAGCTAAAGCCAAATCCAGCGCGTCCCCCGAGAGTTCCTTGGTTGAGTCCGACCCCAAGTCCCCCAGTGAAATAAACTTGGACTTTGTCGGCTTTGTTTTCCCCTTCCTCATACTCGCTATCTGCCGGGTCCAGGGGTTTCGCCGTTAACGCCTTAATGGGAGTCAAGCGCACAATAGCACTCATGGCAAAAGCATTCTGCCCGCCAAACGTCCCCCAGTTCATATTGATCCCGACCCGCTCATAATCTTCTAACGGAGTAACCCCAGACATTGCCAAGGCCATCGCAATCCCTTCCTGGTTATCGGTAATACGGTTATCGAGATTATCAACCCGGCCATTCAAATTATCAATCCGTTCATTGGCTTGATTGAGCCCAGCATCCAACTGATTTACCCGTTGATTAGTTTGATCAAGTCCAGCCCCCAATTCACGGACATTGGCATTGGTTTGATTAAGATCATTGCCTAATTGATCAACACGGGTGTTAGTTTGATTTAAGCCACTATCAAGATTGTTGAGGCGATCATTAGTTTCGACAAATTTGTTATCGATATTGGCAAAGTTTTGAAAGACAGCCCCACCATCCGTTGCCAAATTACCAGATTGATCCGTTGTCACCAGTTGGATCGATCCGTCTTCAAGACGACCTTGCTGTTGGGATAAACTCGTCCCCGATGTGATCCCCGGTGCAGTGTAGGTATTGCTAGCAGTTCCTAACGTAAATTGATTATCCCGAGTTGTCGTCGCCCCTGCGCCGATCGCCGTGCTGTTGGTAAAGTTAGCGGAAGATCCTTGACCCACCGCCGTACCAAAGGAACCATTAACAAGGGCTCCGACCCCGAGGCCTGTTCCTTGGGAGCCATTAACCTGAGCGCCCTGACCAATGACAGTGGTATTTGCGCCTGTCGCGATGGCCGCTTGACCGATCGCCGTACTGTTAATGCCGATGGCATTAGCCCCTTGTCCCACGGCAGTACTGTTGGTTCCTCCAAGGGTTCCAGCCACCGAGCCTTGACCGATCGCCGTATCATTAATCCCTAAGGCAGCGGCATTTTGACCAAAAGCTGCACTATTTGACCCTGTTGCTTGGGCGGCTTGGCCAGAGGCGGTACTATTTTCCCCGGAAGCAATAGACCCAAACCCAGAGGCGGTGCTATTAGTTGCAGAAGCGGCGGCGGTTGCACCGGTAGCCGTGCTATTTGACCCTGTGGCTTGAGCCGCTTGACCAGAGGCGGTGCTGTTTTCCCCGGAAGCAATAGACCCAAACCCGGTGGCGGTGCTATTAGTTCCGGAAGCGGCGGCAGTTGCACCGGTAGCCGTGCTATTTGACCCCGTGGCTTGAGCCGTTTGACCAAAAGCTGCACTGTTCAATCCCGTTGCCTGAGAACCTTGACCAGAGGCGGTGCTGTTTTCCCCTGAAGCAATAGACCCAACCCCAGTGGCGGTGCTATTAGCGCCTGACGCTGCTGCTGTCGCTCCCGTTGCCGTGCTGTTTGAACCCGACGCAATGGAGTTAGATCCTGTCGCGGTACCAAGTTCTCCCGACGCCAA
>JBJOGT010000099.1:0-2694 GCA_046048115.1 Cyanobacteriota bacterium
TCTGAGTTTATGGGCTAAAAGCCTAACCTGCCGTATCTCACACAGCCTGAGTCGTGGTTTAGAGTCTTTTATTGGGAGTGCCTTGCCTGTAATCCATAAGGTTTCGGACTACCCGCTTCATACTCACCCTCC
This sequence comes from Cyanobacteriota bacterium, assembly GCA_046048115.1. Classification (GTDB taxonomy): domain Bacteria; phylum Cyanobacteriota; class Cyanobacteriia; order Cyanobacteriales; family Microcystaceae; genus Synechocystis. The sequence goes on from JBJOGT010000099.1 coordinate 133, forward strand.
ACGAATGGGCTAGACATCATCACAGTAGTCGTCCTTGGTAATGGACTATCTAGAAAAGTTACTCGACAAGCTGAGAGAACTCGCTCAAAAACTGATTGACGGACTGCTTGGCCCCCAGGCAGAACCTGAGCCAGAGTTGATTCCGATTCCTGTCCACGATCGCCGCTCTCGTCGCTAAAACATTTTATTTAATTCATCATCACTCCATCACGTTGGGCTATGGCAACTCCTCTGAAAATCTTGGTTTTGCATGGGCCCAATTTGAATTTGTTGGGGTTACGGGAACCAGAAATTTACGGATCTCTGACCCTGGCCCAAATTGATCACCAACTCCAACAAACGGCGATCGCCTTGGGCGTGGAGATCACCACCTTTCAATCCAACAGCGAAGGAGAACTGGTGACTTGGATTCAAAAGGCATTGGGGGAATATCAAGGCATTGTGATCAACGCCGCCGCCTACACCCACACCTCCGTTGCCATCCGGGATGCCCTCAGTGCCGTCAAAATTCCCACCGTTGAAGTCCATCTCAGTAACATTCATCAGCGGGAAGCTTTTCGACATTTTTCCTATATCGCAGCGGTGGCGATCGGTCAGATTTGTGGCTTTGGGGTCAACAGTTACCGCTTAGGACTACAGGCGATCGTGGATCATTTACAGAAAACCTAAAAAGCCTGAATCCATTCTTTCACTTCATAGCTTGTCCAAATGCCATTTTGCCAATAGGGATCGGACTCCACTAATTTTTCCACCGTGGTTTGATCCGGTGCTTCATAAATTCCGAATACCTGGGTGGTGTCTTTGGTGGGACCAAGGGTGACTAGGACGCCGCTTTCCTTTTGGACTTTTAACCCTTCTAGGTGAGCCTCCCGAAATGGCGCACGTTTTTCCAACACATCTTCACAGTAGGTTCCCCAGAGAACGTATTTCGGCATAGAGTTCATCCTTGGTAATGAGTTAACGACCTGTCTATTTTAGGAGGTCGGGCGGGAAGACGCTATTGACAGGCTTTCTCTTCCCTGAAACATAATTTCAAAATGAAAAACAAGTATTTTAAATTAAGAAGTGGGTAAAAATCTTTCCTTTTGCCCATATTTTAGATGGATTAACTAAGCTTTTTAACAAGGTTGACAAGCAAAAACGGTTAAGGTGTTTAGAGAGTTCGTGGGATATATTTTGCTATTCTTCTGCCGAGTTTGATGAAAAAAGAATATTGAACCCGATCCCCAGGGGTGATCGATTCTAGTCAGCGACCAGATAAGTTTTGATTATCACCCTTTATTTGGGGGAGATCTAGGACTTGATCGATCCCGCCAGAATTCCCCGCACAAAATACCGTTGTAACCCGAAAAAGACGGCCAAGGGGACAGTCATGGTAATAAACGCCCCGGCGGTTAACAAGTACCAATCTTGACCCCGAGATCCCACCAAATTACTCAGTTGAATGGTGACCGGGGCCACATCGACTGTTCCCCCTAAATACACCAAAGCAATTAATAGGTCATTCCAAACCCAAAGAAATTGAAACACGGCAAAGGAGGCGATCGCCGGCATAGACAGGGGCACAATTAATTTAGTGAAAATTTTTAAATGGGAGGCCCCATCCACCGCGGCCGCTTCAATCAAATCCCTGGGTAACGCGCCAATGTAATTGCGTAATAAATAAATTCCGAGGGGTAAACCATAGGCGGTGTGGGCTAACCAAACCCCCAGAAAACTGCCCGCCAAACCGATCGCCCCATAAACCCGTAATACGGGAATTAAGGTTGTTTGTAAGGGCACAACCAATAAACAAACCACGACAATAAATAACAATTGTCGCCCCGGAAAGGTCATCCAAGCAAAGGCATAGGCCGCAAAAGTGGCGATCGCAATGGGAATAATAGTAGCGGGAATGGCGATGGTTAAACTGTTTAAAAAAGCTTGGCCCATGCCGGAAGTTTGAATCACTTCGCTGTAATTGCCTAAATAAAATTGGGTCAATTCAAAGGGATGTAAAAACACAGTCCACCAGCCTGTGGCTAACATATCATTCCGATGGCGAAAGGAACTAATTAATAACCCTAAACTGGGCAATGTCCAAATAAAAGCAATGGTTATAATTGCGACATGAATTGGGGTTTGTTGCCAGATTTTTTTAACGTGATTAACTTTAGCCATTAGCGTAATTTCTCCTGGGTTCTAAAACGACGAATATTGGTGATCATGACGGGGATAATTAAAATCAGTAAAATAACGGCGATCGCACTACCCCGGCCAAAATTACGATAATTAAACATTTCTTTGATCATGCGACTGGCGATCACTTCTGTCCCTTGGTTGCCGCCGGTCATGACGAAGACAATATCAAACACTTTCAGCACCAAAATCACCACCGTTGTACTCACTACCAAAATTGTGGAACGAATCATGGGAATGGTAATGCGCCAAAAGATTTGCCAACTGTCAGTCCCGTCAATTTTGGCTGCTTCAATCACATCCCCCGGAATGCCTTTCACCGCTGCCGATAAGATAACCATACAAAAGCCGGTGTAGAGCCAAATCATGATGGCAATGAGGGCA
>JBJOGT010000100.1:0-6381 GCA_046048115.1 Cyanobacteriota bacterium
GCCCCCGCATCTTGGGCATACATGGGCAAAGTGGGCAGTAGTGACGTTAAGCTCAGCCAGAATAATAGGACTGACGCGAATAACAAGGCAAAGGTTTTCTGGGTCTCAGGCTTGAGTTGCCGCAGGGTTTTGAAGGAATTCACAAAATACGGTGGGGGCGAAGATGACTTAAACTTTCTTAACAATTCTGTCCTTCATTTTAAACGAAATGCCCTGATCATCGAGAGACTAGGGCAGTTACCAGGCGTTCAATCCAATTCACTTGGTAGTAAGATTGACAGACTTGGGCAACTTGATTGGGGTCAGGTTGGTAAGTTTTAAAAATAATGATGTTGCCGTAAACACTATCCGGTGGAAATAGGCTTTCGAGGTCTGAAACTGCTAAATTACCTAGATCAAACATCACTTCTTGGCGATCGGGGGCAAAGTCTAATAAAAGACCGTGGCCATATCCTTTTGCCTTTAACAAGGCTAAGCTATCTAAGGTATTTTGAAAAAATTCCGGTGACCACCCTTTTTGATTCTTCTGTCGATTCACACCACCTCCATATTCAAACATCACCACCGCCGGTAACAACTCATCCCTCATAGTTTTCAATTGTTTAATAACTTGCCATTCCCAGCCTTCGATATCGAGTTTTAAACAGGTTATTTGCTGGATTTTTTGCTGTTCAATCAAGGTATTCAGTGTTATGGTTTTTACCTGTTTTGCTTGGCTTGATGCGCCGAACCATTGAGGAGATAGGGAACTGAAATTACTATTGAAAATGCCCGCAAATTTTCCCACATACAATGTCTGTTCCCCCGCTTGATCGGATAAACAAACGGACAAAAGGGTTAAATTGGGCTGCTCAGCTAGCTTTTGCAAGGCTTTAACCGGTAAGGGTTCCACGGCGATCGCCGGAAAGCCTAATTCCGCAAATATTTGGCAGTAAAAAGCAAAGGTTCCCACCCCCACATCAATGCACACCCCCTGGCGATCGGGATCAACTTGGGGAAGTAGGATCGCTAATAGGGCTTGGCAACAGGGTTCAACACGCATAATTTAAGTTTAGAGTAATTGTGAATAATGAGTTTATGGAACCGGGCTGCGGCTACATTGGTGCATTTGCAAATAACTAATTTGGCAACATTTCAATAACCGAAGGTAAATAGTGATTTGGAGATAGTGATGAGGGCAAAAGTAAAAGTCGAGCTAACTGGGCGTTCTCGTGGTGAATGAAAAACCAAACAGCGCCAATATGATTATGGAGTTTCTTGGGGGGACGGAGTGATATTTTTAGTTAAAATTACTATAAGCCTACCGTCTAAAATAGACAAGGCTTTTGTGCCATCACTACATTCAGATTACTCCCCAATTTCCTCAGCCTAGGAGGGTTTAGACTTCAAGATCCGAGTTTAAAGGCTTCTAAAAAGAGACTATACACTACCCCGATTTTAAAATTATTCATTACCTCGATTCCCAAATTTATATTGGGATTACGACGCTGATAAACCCAACGGCTAATGAGTTCACTAAAAATTACCATCAATGCAGCACAAACCACATCCCACTGAGCATCCTGCCCCGCTGTGGTAGACACTGCCGCCCCTACAAAAAAACCGAATAAAAAGCCCAATAATGCCAGGGAAATGCGTCGCCAGGGATTGGTGAAAAATTGGGTTAACTGTTGTCCCCGTACTTCAATTAGGGTGTTTAAGCGTGTCCGTTGCATTGTTCTAAGCCTGACATTAGTTCATTGTTTTTATAACGTATCGTGATATTTTTCCAGGGGAGCCAACATGTTTTCTCACTGTCGTCGGTGGATTGGACTAGTATTAAGTAGGAATCGGATGAGGATAGTACGATATTGAGCTTCCATTGGAGTTCCGCGAGCTTCGCGTTCTGCCGTCTGTTTGCCTCGGTCTTTGCCCTTAAGTCTTCGAGACTCAGCTTCTTGGAAGCGTCTTGATTTAATCCTAGTGTAAAAGCCGGAGTTAATGCTACGTGAAGGTTCCCCATTGCTCTTGGTTTCTAAGGCGGTTAAGGAGACATATTTAAGGGCTGACACCGGGGGCAAAAATGGGACGATCGCCCGGCTAATTTGAGTTTTTCAATGACTGCCCCACACTGACGACAGGATTCTCCCCTACGACCATATACATGGGCAATGCCGCCATAATTGCCGTTAATGCCCGTGACCTGGCGATAATCCTTAAAACTGGTTCCCCCAGAGGCGATCGCCAATTGTAGAATGTGCTGAATTTGGTGATGGAGGTTGAGGCAATCATTCTGGGAAAGACAATCAGCGGGGGTCGTGGGGTGGAAACCACTGAAAAATAAGACTTCATCAGCATAAATATTGCCTAGACCGGCCACAAGGGACTGATCCAGTAGAGCGGTTTTGAGGGGACGGCGACTGTTGTGTAATTTTTGGTAAAGATAATCCGGAGTAAATTCCTCTGCAAACGGTTCTGGTCCTAATTTCTGTAACCCCGTCATAATTTTAGCTGGCTCTATTCCCGGAGGAATTAACCACAGTCGGCCAAAGGTGCGAATATCAACAAACCGTAATTCTTGCCCGGCCTGGCAACGCAAAACAATTCGGGTATGAGGCGATCGTCGTTCTTGGGTCGTCACCCAGAGTAATTGTCCCGTCATGCGGAGATGACAGCCTAACCAGCCGGCGGATTGCTGATCTTTTTCTAATTGCGCCAATAAATACTTGCCCCGCCGTTGCCACGCTTTAAACCGACACCCTGTCATTTGCTGCCAAAATACCCCAGCAGAAAGGGGGTAGGCAAGGCTGCGATCATGCAACACCTCCCCCCCCTCAATACATTGCCCCGAGGTCAACTGTTCAAGACCCCGGCGCACCGTTTCCACTTCTGGCAGTTCTGGCACGGATTAATTGAGTCTGACCTGAATTTTTGGGTTATTAACCCACCATTCCTTAGCTAAGCCTATTTTTTCGCAGGCGCAGCCTGGACTAACTCCAGCTCATGCTCAGCGAAGTTGTTGGTGTTAACCCCAGAGGCACTACCGCTGAAGCCATTGTAATTAACGCGATCAAAGCGCACAATGACGGGATAAAGAATGCCGCTTTTTTCTACGCTGGCTACAGTGCCAACATCACCATACCAATAGGATTCGGTGCGTTTGATTCTAACTTTGTCACCACGATTTAAGGCCATAATTGAGTTCCTTAAGATAATTGCGTTTGTAAAAGGGTTTTGTCCGGTAATTTCTTCCAAGGAAGTTGGTCAAACCCCCGTTGACTTAACGCCAAATTCTACCAGCTTTACCCAGTTCCCTAACCGGGTCGTCCGTCTTCCTAAAACAATTCTTTACATTTATCCGGCGGCATATCCCGAAGCAGATTTCCCTGGGATCGGCAGCCACTACCAAAGTGGGGCAAAAATGAGCAATAAGGTCGTAATTTCTTACTCAAACCTTAGTAAACTGTGAACAGCACCGGAGGGGTCAACAGGATGACTAAAATTTTGGTAATTGAAGATCAGCGAGAGGTCAGGCAAAACATTGAGGATATTTTGTTGTTGGAAAATTATGAGGTGGTCTCCGCCGTCGATGGGGAACAGGGGTTAGCGTTAGCCCAAAAGGTTGTGCCGGATTTAATCCTGTGTGATGTCATGATGCCCAAGTTATCGGGCTTTGAGGTACTCAGTGCTCTCCGTCAAGATCCTAAATTGGCTACCATTCCTTTCATTTTGTTAACGGCTAAAGCCGATCATGGGGCGGTGCGCCAAGGCATGGCCCTGGGGGCTGATGACTATTTAACCAAACCTTTTTCCCTGGATGATCTGCTCCAGTCCATCAATGCCCGCTTAACCCAATACCAGCAACGCCAAAATGTAACCCGGACTCAACTGGATGAACTGCGTCAACACATTACCCGTTCCCTGCCCCATGAACTGTTAACACCGTTAAATGGCATTTTGGGGACAGCGGAATTGCTCACCAATTTTTACGATTCCCTGTCTAAAGAAGAGGTTTTAGAGTCTATTTTTGATATTAAGTCTTCCGGGGAACGACTCCATCGTTTGGTACAAAATTTTTTATTAATGGCGGATTTAGATTTATTGGCCGCTAGTCCCGATCGCCTGGCGGTGTGGCAATCCCGGTTAGGAGAGTCTATTGATTTATTAATCGCGTTGAATCATAGCTTGGCCCGGTTGGGACGAAAACATCCCCGCTTAGATGACGTGGCTATGGTGATTACCCCCTTACAAGTCAAAATTGCCGAGCCAGATTTTTGCAAAATTATGGAGGAATTACTGGACAATGCCTTTAAATTTTCTTTGCCGGGGACATTAATTCAGATCACTGCAACGGAGCAGGACGGGGCTTTGCGGTTGAGTATCCAAGACCAAGGACGGGGTATGAATCCCCAGGAACAACAGCGTATTGGGGCCTATACTCAATTCCAACGATCTACTTATGAGCAGCAGGGATCGGGGTTAGGATTAAGTTTAGCCAAACGCTTAACGGAACTCTACGGTGGGCAATTGGCGATCGCCAGTGAACCGGGACAGGGAACGACTATCACCCTTACCGGCTGGGGAATCGAAACAGCATCAAACCTTGCGTCCTAAAATCAATAAATCCCGGTCTTGATCGCCTAATTCCGCGACCCCCGGTAATAGTCCCCATTGCTCAAAGCCTTGGTCTTGGAAAAGCCTTACACTGGCGTGGTTATGGGCAAAAATATACCCCAATAAGGTTTTTAATCCTAATTTGGGGCTAGCGGCGATCGCCGTTTGTAATAGATATTTGCCGAGGCCTTGATGTTGAAACGCCGGGGCAATGTAGATACTTAACTCAGCGGTTTTGTGATAAGCCGGACGGCCATAAAATTGTTGAAAGCCCAGCCAGCCCAGGATTTCCCCCGCCCTATTCTCAAGTACCCAGAGGGGATAGGTTTCCGCACCATGTTGCGCGAACCATTGACGGCGACTTTCCACGGCGATCGCGCAGGTATCCCCCGTGGCTAAGTTGTTGGGAATACTGGCATTATAAATAGCAACAATGGCATTTAAATCTGTGGCAAGGGCATTCCGGAGGGTAATGTCGGATTTGATCACAGGGGTTAATCGTAAAAGTAGGGGCGCGTCGGTAAGATGGTAGCGAAAAAAGGCCAGAAAACATATCAGCAAGGGCCGCAACCCGTCGTCAGCGCGGCACAAATGCAACAGATTGAAACCTGGATGTTTGAGCAGGGAATGCCTGTCCCGGCCCTAATGGAAAAGGCGGCACTCCAGATTGCCCAACGACTTCAGCAATTGTACCCCCTAGCTCAGTGCCCGAAAGTAGGAATTTTAGTGGGACCCGGCCATAACGGCGGTGACGGTTTGGTGGTGGCGCGGGAATTACGGTTACAGGGCTATCAGGTTAAGGTATTGATGCCTTTCTTGCGGCTGAAATCCCTGACCCAAAGCCATGCTAATTATGCCAAAGCATTAGGGATTATTTGGGGGGAATCGGCGGCGGATTTTGCGGACTGTGATTTTTGGGTGGATGGCTTATTTGGCATCGGTTTGACCCGGCCCCTATCGGGGGCGATTGCCCATTGCGTCAATGAATTGAATCAGTTACCCATACCCACAGCAAGTATTGACCTGCCATCGGGCCTACACACGGACACAGGGGAAGTGTTGGGCACAGCGGTGCAAGCCGACCACAGTTTTTGTCTAGGACTCTGGAAACGGGCTTATTTTCAAGATGAGGCACTGTCCCATTGTGGTCAGGCAGATTTATTGCCCATTGGCATTCCTGATTTAGCGTTAGAGGCAATTTTAGGCAAGTCCTACCCAGCGCAAGTCTTAACTCCGACCCAAGCCCAACGAGCGTTACCGTTAATCCGTCCCGCTGTGACCCACAAATATCAACAGGGCCATGTACTGCTAATATGTGGTTCCCAACAGTATGCAGGAGGGGCAATTTTAACTGCCCTAGGGGCGCGGGCCAGCGGGGTCGGCATGGTGACGATCGCCGTTCCTGAAAGCATCAAGTCCTTAATCCATGTCCAATGTCCCGAAGCGTTGGTGATGGGGTGCCCAGAAACCACCTCAGGGGCGATCATCGCGTTGGCCAATCCCGATTTAGCTCCCTATACGGCGATCGCCTTGGGCCCAGGTTTGACCTTGCAATCGGGGTTATTGGTAGAGGCAGTCATCCCCGCCCAATGTCCCCTGATTATTGATGCCGATGGTTTGAACCAAATTGCCCAACGGGAATTATTACCCCGCCTGGCCCAACGATCCGCCCCCACCGTATTGACGCCCCATTTGGGGGAATTTAAACGGCTCTTTCCTGAAATTGACGAAAGCGATCGCCTCCATGCCGTTCAGGTTGCGGCCCAATTAAGTCAAACAATCGTCCTA
>JBJOGT010000101.1:0-3598 GCA_046048115.1 Cyanobacteriota bacterium
AAAACGTCACGAAGATTTTGCCGATCAATGGATTGTTAGATGCTACGAAACAGAAGGGCGAGCTTGTAACGATCTGCTACCCATTGGGTCAACCTTAAAAATTGAAACGCCTTTTCTTTACCAACTAACGACCCAGGTTAACTTGTTAGAAGAGAAAGTATCAGGAAACTTAACGACGATTAATCTTTGGCAAATTACCAGTTTTTTATTGACCGGTGAACAGTATTAAGCCTGTGTGTCCCTAATCCCCAATTGCAGAACCTGCGGTGTAAATGACTAACGAATATTTTGTACAATCAAAAAAATAGACTACTGAAAATAGTAACATTATGACAACTATCTCCTTCACCCCTCACCAGAATCAGACAGTTTGGACAGATGATGCTTTTATGGGACTGTCAGAAGATGAACAGCATTACGAACTTGTTAATGGAGAGATTGTCAAAATGGGAAACTCTGGTGCACTACATGGTTATGTTTGTAGCCTACTTGTCGCCGCTTTAATTAATTATATTATGCCGAAAAAACTTGGTGTTATCCTTGATTCAAGTACTGCATTTACCATGAAAAATGCTAATAAACGATCGCCAGACATTGCTTTTTTGACCAAGGAAAGATTACAGGGGCTAACGACCCTTCCGAGTGGATATTTAGACGGAGCACCAGACTTAATTGTAGAAGTGCTTTCTCCCGGCAATACGGTTGAAGAAATTGATGGAAAATTAATCGACTATTTTGACAATGGTGCTCAATTAGTTTGGGTAATTAACCCCTTGCAACATTACGCCCTAGTTTACCGTTGTGCCCAAGAACCAGACCGTCTTTTGAAAGGTGGAGATACATTAGATGGGGAAGATGTTATTGTGGGGTTTAGCTTGCCGATCGCCGACTTATTTAAACCCCTTGATTTTTGAGCAGTTTATCGTGCGATTCAATAATTTTTGCGGTGATTACATCGGAGTCAACCAAAGCCTAATAATGTCCTGAGTTTTATCAAAATATTAAAATCTGACATTTAAAAATCAAAAATTGTAGGCAACTTCCCCAAAATAGGAACGGTGACAAAATCAATGGGGAAAGATACTCAATTTCATGCCTTGACCCGATTCGCTTTACAACTTCTCACAGTTAGAGCCCTGGACAGATTTGTGCAATCGATGCTAATTTCATAGTCTCCATTTCAGTTCGACAGGAAGATCGTTTTTTGTACTTATTGTTTTAATTGAACCGCTTCGTCAACCATTTCTAATCCTTCCTGCATACCATTTCTGTCCTCCCTTGATGGCTGGATGTGCCCTTTATCTTCACCCCCCAAACCGTTATGATAACTCCCCACACTGCCCCCTATGGTTCTTGGCGATCGCCGATTACGGCCGATGCTTTATTAGCTGGCAGTATTGGCCTGGGAGGGGTTAGGGCGAGTGGGGGAAATGTCTATTGGTTGGAAGGGCGACCAGCGGAAAAAGGACGCAATGTCCTAGTGGAAAAAAATGCCCAAGGGGAAATTCGGGATTTAACCCCAACTCCATTCAATGTGCGATCACGGGTACATGAATATGGTGGTGGTGCCTTTTTAGTGGCGAATAAAACGGTTTATTTCACCAATTTTGCCGATCAACAAATTTACCATCTGCCCTTAGACCAAGTCCCCGGTGATCCCCAACCCCTCACCAATGAAAAAAATTGTCGTTTTGCCGATTTAATTTTAGACAATCGTCATCAGCGCTTAATTACGGTGTGCGAGTCCCACTCAGGGGATCAATCGGAAGCCAGAAACTTTTTAGCAGTGGTTAATCTGCAAACAGGGGCCGTCCAACCGTTGACCCAAGGCCATGACTTTTATAGCTCCCCCCGCCGGAGTCCTAATGGTAAGCAATTAGCGTGGATCACCTGGGATCATCCTGATATGCCCTGGGATAGAACCCAACTCTGGTTAGCGGACATAGATGGCGATGGTAATTTACAAAACCCTCAATGTATTGCGGGGGGATCGGGGCATGAGTCGATCCACGAACCCCACTGGTCTCCCGATGGTCGGCTCTATTTTGTTAGCGATCGCACCGATTGGTGGAATTTATACTGTTACGACGGAGAACAAGAAACCGCCGTTTATCCCTATCCAGCGGAATTTGCCTATCCCCATTGGGTGTTTGGGCTCAACAGTTATGCCTTTGCCGACGCAAACACCCTTTTGTGTACGTTTAATCAAGGCGGGGCCTGGCAACTGGGACAAATTGACTTAGCGGCAAAACGGTTGACGATCTTTAATCTTCCCTACACCGATTACAGCGCCCTGTGTACCGATGGGAAAACCCTCTGGTTTTTAGCCAGTTCCCCCCAATCCTCCACTGCGGTAGTGGCGATCACCCTAGACACTAAGCAAACCCAAGTATTAAAAAAATCCAGTGAATTGGTCGTACCGGCGGGGTATTTATCTGTGGCACAGCCCCTCAGCTTCCCAACGCAAAACGGTCAAACTGCCCATGCCTGGTACTATCCCCCCACCAATGCCGACTTCCAAGCCCCCCGAGGAACCTTACCCCCGCTGTTAGTAAAAAGCCATGGTGGACCAACCGCAGCGGCGGGCAATGCACTAAGTTTAAAAGTTCAATATTGGACCAGTCGAGGCTTTGCCTATGTAGACGTTAATTACGGCGGCAGTACGGGCTACGGTCGTACCTATCGCCAGCGCTTGAACGGGCAATGGGGCATTGTGGATGTAGCGGATTGCGTAACAGTCGCCGCATATTTAGCCCAACAAAGTCTCGCCGATCCCGAACAATTAGCCATTTCTGGCAGCAGTGCGGGGGGCTATACCACCCTAGCGGCGTTAACCTTCCACAACACCTTTAAAGCCGGAGCCAGTTATTACGGCATCAGCGATTTGACTGCCCTGGCCGCAGATACCCATAAATTTGAATCCCGCTATTTGGATCGTTTAATTGGCCCCTATGCCGAGCAAAAAGATCTCTACGAACGGCGATCGCCCATTAATTATTCTGATCAACTCACCTGTCCTATCATTTTTTTCCAGGGCTTAGAGGATGAAGTTGTGCCGCCCAACCAAGCAGAAATGATGGTTAATGCTTTAAAAGCCAAAGGCATCAAAGTAGAATATGTTCCCTTTCCGGAAGAACAGCACGGTTTTCGCATTGCCGCCAATATTAAAAAAGCCATCGAAGCGGAATTAGCCTTTTATGGCGAAGTCTTTGGCTTCCCCCCTGCCCCGTAAACAGTGGTCTCCCTATGTGCCCGGCAGGTCTAATTTGTGCAATAATGGGCGTTTGCGTATAAATTACCGTAATCTTTCCCTAAACAACCATGGCTAAAAAAGGAAAGGGGGCGAGACTGGTCATTACCCTAGAATGTACCGAGTGTCGCAGCAACCCCAATAAGCGATCCAACGGCGTTAACCGCTATACCACCATGAAAAACCGTCGTAACACCACGGCACGGTTGGAATTGAAAAAATTCTGTACCCATTGCAACCAGCACACGATCCACAAAGAAACCAAATAATCGGCTAAGGCCGTTTAAGTTCGGTATCCGCCTTGTAACCGTGATGCCTAACCTAGCAATCCCCTCAACAACTATCATT
>JBJOGT010000102.1:0-3271 GCA_046048115.1 Cyanobacteriota bacterium
GCCTCTCTTAGACTATATTTCGTTGCATTACTCCCTGAGCGAGGGTCATCTATCTTCGCAATGACCTCATTTAAACAGCGAACGATTCCGTCAAAACTTAGGTTGTTTACTTCCATTTCCCTCCTACAAAACAAACACGGGATTTCCTTCTTATTCATCGACCCCTAAATCGGGATATTTTTCTGTCTCTATTTATACTATTTGAATTTGGAATTGCTGGCTCCCAAGCATTAGCCCCATCACCTCCCCCGTTTTTTGCTATGATAAAAAGTTTGCAATGCCCCATTCCATCGCAGCAAGGAGATATTTAAATGGCTCGCATGTATTACGATCAAGACGCCAACCTTGACCTTTTAGTCGGTAAAACCGTCGCCATCATCGGTTATGGTTCACAGGGTCATGCCCATGCCCTTAACCTCAAAGATAGTGGCGTGAATGTTGTTGTTGGCCTCTATGAAGGTAGCAAGTCCGTCGCCAAAGCCGAAGCCGCTGGTCTCAAGGTTTTACCCGTCAGTGACGCCGCCAAAGCCGCCGATTGGATCATGATTCTCCTGCCCGATGAAGTACAAAAAGCCGTTTACGAAGCAGAAATTGCCCCCCACTTAGTCGAAGGCAACGTTCTGTCCTTTGCCCACGGGTTTAACATTAATTTCGGTCAAATTGTCCCTCCCGGTATCGTTGATGTGGTCATGGTTGCCCCTAAAGGCCCTGGTCATCTAGTGCGTCGTACCTACGAGCAAGGGCAGGGAGTTCCGGCATTATTTGCGGTTTACCAAGATGCCAGCGGCCAAGCTCGGGATTATGCCATGGCCTACGCGAAAGGCATTGGCGGTACCCGGGCCGGGGTTTTGGAAACCACCTTCCGTGAAGAAACCGAAACCGACTTATTTGGCGAACAAGTAGTGTTATGCGGTGGCTTAACAGCCCTGATCAAAGCTGGTTTTGATACCCTCGTGGAAGCCGGTTATCAACCTGAACTTGCCTATTTTGAATGTCTCCATGAAGTGAAACTAATTGTGGATCTGATTGTGGAAGGCGGCTTAGCAAAAATGCGTGATAGTATTTCCAACACCGCTGAATATGGCGATTTAACCCGCGGCCCCCGCATCGTCACCGAAGAAACCCGCGATGAAATGCGTCAAATTCTCCATGAAATTCAATCGGGACAATTTGCCCGGGAATTTGTGCTGGAAAACCAAGCCGGTAAACCTGGATTCACCGCCATGCGCCGTCGGGAATCGGAAGAATTAATCGAAGAAGTCGGCAAAGATCTGCGGGCCATGTTTAGCTGGTTAAAAGATCGTTAAGCTTCAATCATTCAGAGCCCTCCCCCTACCTTAATCTCGGCCTGAGGGGGAGAGTGTTGTCTGTCTAGGTGAACGTCAATCAAACAATAAAGAGTGGAAATGAGCGCCATTCCCACTCTCGAAAAGTACCGTAATCCAAGGGTTCAATCCCTGATATCTGATCTGATACCTGTCACCCAATAGAGGTTAAGCGAAAAGCTGCTCCTAGCCCAGCGGACATTTCTGCAGCGGTAATTTTACCATCGTGATCCTTATCGAGGGCATCAAACACAGCATCTGTCCCGGCCCATTCTTCGCGGGTAATAAAACCATCTCCATCTAGATCGTAGGCGTGGAAAATTTCTTCGGCCCCATGTTGGATATGCTCTTGCCCGTCTAATTGTTTAAGGCGTTCTGTGAGGAGGTGTTCCAGCGCTTCGAGAGCCTTGGTAAACCCGGCAATGCCTTCGGCAAGTTTTTCAGAAGCCATGCGATCGCCTTGATGCATTTCGTCAAATTTAGCCTTGTCCATGGAAATTTTTGCAATATCCTGGGGAACAGTGTCGGGATCTAGTTTGCGGAGCAATTCGCCTTCGGTCTGACGGAGTTGCTCTAATAATTGGGGAGAAATGGTTAATAGATCACAACCAGCTAACTCCCTGATTTCGCCAATATTGCGAAAACTGGCCCCCATGATTTCGGTTTTGTAATCGAAGCGTTTGAAATAGTGATAGATGGTGGTGACGGACTGAACGCCGGGATCTTCATGGCTGGCATAGTCCTTACCGGTCTCTTTTTTGTACCAATCTAAAATCCGCCCGACAAAGGGAGAAATCAGCGTGACCTTAGCTTCGGCACAGGCGATCGCCTGGTGGAGACCAAACAGCAGAGTCAGATTACAGTGGATGCCTTCTTGTTCCAGTACTTCCGCTGCTTTAATCCCTTCCCAGGTGGAGGCAATTTTAATGAGGATACGATCTTTATTGATCCCGGCTTTGGCATATTCACCAATTAAATAGTGGGCTTTGGCGATCGTGCCCTCGGTATCATAGGAGAGTCGGGCATCAACTTCGGTGGAGACTCGACCCGGAATGATTTCTAAAATTTTGATACCAAAAGCCACCGCCAGCCGATCAAAGGCCAAGGTAGCAATATCGGCCAGGGAGGCACTGGCACCGGCTTCTTCCTTCGCTTGGAGCAGGGTTGTGTCAACGATTTCTTGATATTGGGGCATCTGGGCCGCCGCTGTAATCAAGGAGGGGTTAGTGGTCGCATCTCTGGGGGTAAAGGTTTCGATGGCTTGGATATCCCCTGTATCGGAGACCACCACCGTAAATTGTCGGAGTTGTTCGAGGATGTTTTTACCCATGATTAAATTGGGGAGAGCATAACACTATTAACTATAGTGGTGATTGTTGAGAGCGGCAGAGGTTATTGTTTTCTTAAGAAAGTCGAAGTCATCATGTATTTTGGATTCTGACTTTTCCCGTTAAGTCCTAGAAACATCAAAGATTTCAGAAGTCAGACTTATTTGCAATAACCGAACTTTATTGAGAAAAGCCTACAAGGCTTAAGGTTTTCACCTCGATTAAAGGCAACAAGACTGTCGGTTCGCTCATTTTGGGAACGCTTTTGGAATTATCAACGGCAGAATAAGACTTGTAGCGATCGCCAAAAAGTATTGACAAGCAAGCCCCAATGTGGGTTGGTTCCCCGCGAAGAAAAATCAGCCCAGTCTGAACTGCCCTAGAGCAGGTTAAACGCTATATTATAATCTTTTGATAAAATCCTTAAACACTAGGAAAAATCAGCGAACCGACAGTCTTTTCGTATGCAACGGTAATTTTTTCATAGTGGGTTTCCACTTGTTTTTCCACATTGTCGGCGATGGTGTCATCGTCAGGAATATTTTTGGGGTTGACTTTTGTTGACGAATATTGACCGACAAGGCGGCGTAAACTGTGGGGAATTTTGGCAAAGTCGGC
>JBJOGT010000103.1:0-3664 GCA_046048115.1 Cyanobacteriota bacterium
ATTTACCCCAAACCGGGCGATCGACGTTACGCTTTTATGATTGGTCTGCCACGACGATTTCCTTGGGCTGTTTCCAAAAGTCCTGGCCGGATGATTGGCGGCGGTTAACTTGGCAGGCAAAGCCTCTGGAGTTGGTAAAACGACCCACTGGCGGGCGGGCAGTGTTGCACCAGGACAGTTTGACCTATAGCTTGGTGATGCCGAAGGGGAAGCGGAAGCGCCAAGATCTTTATCCTTGTATTTGTCAGTTTTTAATCCAGGCTTGGCAACGATTGGGGGTCGAGTTGACCTTTGGCGGGGCGGGGCGGGGCTATATTCACAATCCCAGTTGTTTCAACACAGCGACGGCGGCGGATTTGGTGGCAACCACTGGAGATAAGTTAATTGGCAGTGCCCAACGGCAAACCCCCACAGGATTATTGCAACATGGGTCGATGGTCTGGGATGGCGATCGCCGTTTATTTGAGCAGGTTTTTCAGCAACCGGCCCCTTGGCAAAACACGTTGGGGGAATTAACGGGGCATTTACCCCTGTCCCAGATTTGGCAGACATTAGAAACCAGTGCCGCTGACCATTTTCAATGTGACTTAATCCCAGAGCCTTTGACAGATCAAGAATGGACGGCGATCGCCGCTTATATGCAAGAATTTGAGATTGGTAACAAATCCTAGAAACCCCTTAAAATCAACATAAAGAGAGGTTGTCACAAGGATTATGGTTCATTGTTTTAATCATCATTGCTGGTCAGTGCTCAAACAATGGGGCTTAAGATTAGTGCTGATCATTGGTTGGGCGTTCAGTATTTTTTTGTTTACCCCTGCGGCCCTTGCCACCGAAACCCAATTACACTGGCAGGGAGACCAAGGTTATCAAGTTAGAGCTAATTTGACCTATCCCGACACCTTCACCACGGGCATAGCGGCGATCGAAGGGGTGGGTAAACCCCAACAGTTAGAAACTGTTACCGTACGAATTTATGATCCCAGCGGGGAGGAAGTTGCAGTTTATGAAAATGTAGCTGCGGGTCGATCAAGACAGGACGATTTTTTACAACTGCATTTTGATGTGGGCCAACAACAATTAAGGGGCTGGCTCGATATCGGCGGTGCAGTTCAGGAAGATTATTTCCTTAAGGGACAACCCGGTGTTGGTCTCGATCTGTTTTACCTGGATGCCCAGGGCAAAGAAACGAAGGTGGATCACAATAACGGCCTGGTTAACTTAGTTGCTGAGGGATATTGATTAACGCCTCACTGAATAGCCAATCTCTAGGCGATCGCCGTTCTAGAAAAGAATAAAAAACCCCCAAAAAGGGGGCAATTCTTCCCAATGGGTTGGGGAGGGGATGGTGCTTAACCTTAGCTATGTTTGGGCCCTAGACCAATTTTGGGGGCATAAACGGACCGATCGCCGAGTTCGTCTTCAATGCGTAACAGGCGGTTATATTTGGCAACCCGTTCAGAGCGACAGAGGGAACCGGTTTTGATTTGCCCGGCCCGGGTGGCCACCGCTAAATCGGCGATCGTGGTATCTTCGGTTTCCCCAGAACGGTGGGAAATGATGGAGCGGTAACTGTAGCGGGTGGCCAAGGAAATAGTTTCCAGGGTTTCACTCAACGATCCAATTTGGTTAAGTTTGATCAAAATGGCATTGGCGACCCCCAAATCAATGGATTTTTGTAAACGAATGGGATTGGTCACCATCAAATCATCCCCCACCAATTGGGTTTTAGTGCCCAAGGATTGGGTTAAAGCGCCCCAGTTGTCCCAATCATCTTCTTGCAGCCCATCTTCAATGGAAACAATGGGATACTGACTCACCAGTTTGGCTTGGTAATCAATGAATTCCTGGGGAGAATGGGGGCCACCATCGTAGACATATTGCCCATTTTTGTAGAATTCACTGGAGGCAATATCCATGGCCAAGGCAATTTGGCTACCAGGCTTGTATCCCGCTTTTTCGATCGCCTCGATGAGAATATCCAACGCCTGCTGGTTAGAGGTCAAATTGGGCGCATAACCCCCTTCATCCCCCACGCCGCCGGACAGTAACTTGCGTTCCTTGAGCACTTTACCCAACACGGCAAACACCTCTGCCCCCCACCGGAGTCCTTCTTTAAACGTCTCCGCACCGACGGGCATAATCATAAATTCTTGGAAATCAACGTTATTGTCGGCATGTTCCCCCCCGTTGATCACGTTCATCATCGGCACCGGTAACACATTGGCTAGCGGCCCGCCTAAATAGCGATAGAGGGGAATTTCTAATTCAGCGGCGGCGGCTTTGGCATTGGCCAAGGAAACGGCCAAAATGGCGTTAGCCCCCAATTCTTTTTTGTTGTCGGTACCATCCTGGTCAATCATGGCTTGGTCAACGGCCAATTGATCAAAGGCATCGAGACCTTCCACCACGGGGGCAATTTTTTCCATGACGTTCCGCACCGCCTTCTCGACCCCTTTGCCGTCATAGCGCTGGGGATCATTGTCGCGGAGTTCGTGGGCTTCAAAACTCCCCGTCGATGCACCACTGGGCACTTGGGCGATGCCGTAGGCACCGGTTTCTAGTCTGACTTCAGCTTCCACCGTCGGACGACCACGGGAATCCAAAATTTCACGGGCGGCGATCGCCTCAATGGTGGCGGGGACTTTACTTAACATGGTTATGCAGTGCTCCAAACGCGAGGGGTTTGCTGTGACAGGATAATTATAGGCATCCGCCGACTTCTCGCCACGTTGTTTTACTAACCTTTTGTCGGCTTTTGCCGATACGTCTCCGAAGGCCGATAATTTTACTTGTATGATTGGGTAACTGTTCGTAGTAAATTGCATTGCTGGGCCTAGGGTTATCCCATGATTGGCAGCAATGATGGCATTAAATTATTGAAAAAACATTTGTCATGACTTGGATTCCCCCCTACCGTCCCCAACAACTCTCCCTCGGCCCCCTAGAGCAGGAAATTCTAGACATTCTCTGGCAATTGGGGGAAGCGACGGTAAAAGATATTCACGAACGGATTTTGGCCGATCCTGACCGGGAGTTGGCGTACTCTTCAGTCACCACTGTGCTGAATCGTCTCACCAAAAAAGGCTGGTTAGCCTGCCATCGCCACGGTAAAGCGTTTGTGTGGACGGCGAAAGTTAGTGCGGATCAAGCTAAAGCCGTTAAATCCTATGAGCAATTGCAGCAGTTTTTAGCCATTAGTAACCCCGATGTGGTGGCCGCTTTTGCGGATAGTTTGGATACCGCCAGCATTGATCAGTTATCGGCGATCGCCAATCGTTTACAAGCCGCCCGGCAACAACGGCAGGAGGAAAAATAATGCATGGAATTTTATTCGTTTTAGCCATTACCTTAGCCTGGGGCATTCGCTACGGCACGAAATTTTGGCAAGGTGCCTTGGGTTGGGGGGCAGCATTAACGGTCTTTGCCCTACCCCCTTTGATTTTGATTAGTACCAGTTTGGCGATCGCCTTAATGGGCTGCGGTGAAATGTTTGGTGTGCCCGCCCGCATGGGGAGTCATTTACTGGCCTGGCTGTTTTTAGGGTGGACAACGGTGTGTGTTTTGAATTTAGCCCGGCAAACCCTGAAAACCCTCCGCTCCGTTCAAGATCAGCCCCAAACCGAATACCAAGGCCAAGCCATTCGTTTACTAGCCACGGATT
>JBJOGT010000104.1:0-3318 GCA_046048115.1 Cyanobacteriota bacterium
AATTATCAAAACGGAAATTCCGGCGGCAGCGGCTCAAGTACAGTGAGTGAGCAACCGAAGAAAGTCCTCAAAACCTGACAGAGAGCGACAAAAAAGCCCCCATCTGTCCCATTTAGTCGGGGTATGATCGCTAGAATACAAGCGCCCGATCGCCTGATTATTTATGCCCTATCCGTTGTATGTCGCGTTGATTTGGCACCACCATCAGCCCGCTTATTTTGCCAATGGCATGCTGGGAACGGCATCTGGGAGTTATCAATTACCAGGGGTGAGGCTCCACGGCAGCAAGGATTATGCGGGGTTGATGGGGCTACTCAGTCGCTATCCCCTCCTGCACCAAACGGTAGGTTTTAGCCCTTGTTTACTGGAACAGTTGCAAGATTATGCCAACGGCACCGCCATCGATCGCCATTGGGCATTAACCCTAACCCCGGTAAATCAATTAACCGACTCCCAAAAAATTGAGATTCTCCGACAGTTTTTTGACGCCAATCCCCGTACCCAAATTCTGCCCTATCCCCGCTACCAAGCATTATATGAACAGCGACAAAGGGAAGGTCTCAATTGGTGTGTTCACCATTGGCAGGCCCAAGACTTTAGTGACCTCTTAGCTTGGCATAACCTGATTTGGTTTGATCCCCTGAACGTTTCTGAAGATAAAGACCTCCAGCAATGGTACTTTCAGCAAAAAGCCTTTTCCCTCGGCGATCGCCAGCGCATCATTAGCAAGCAACGGCAAATTATCCAAACCATTCTCCCCCTCCATCAAGCTTTGCAAAAGCGGGGGCAACTAGAACTGATCACCAGTCCATACAGCCATCCCATTTTGCCCCTGTTGGCCGACACCAATATTGCCCGAACCCTCCAAACGACCCTATCCCTTCCCGATCCCCGCTTTTGTTGGTCAGAGGATGGGGTAAAACAATTACAAAACGCCAAGCAATTTCATCGGCAAATTTTTGGACTGGAGGCGCGGGGTTTATGGTCACCGGCCTTGGCCACTAGCCCCGCCATCTTGGCCGCCGCCGCCCAACTCCGCTTTGACTGGCTCTGTGGGGATGAAGGGGTGTTAGCCCATAGCTTAAATCAACCGACCCAACACCAACGGCAGGCGATCGGTATCGGTGGTCAAACAGAATGGCTTTACCATCCCTATCGACTCAGGACGGTGGATGGGGATTTAACCATGGTTTTTCGGGATCAACAACTGTCGGATTGTCTGCGCTTTGATTATGCTCGCCTTTCCCCCCCCAAAGCAGCCCAGGATTTGATTGATCGATTATTAACCCTCTACCGAGAACGTTCACCGGAAACCCCCCGTTTAGTGACCATTGCCCTCGAAGGGGAACAAGGCTGGGCGAATTACGATCAGAACGGCTTTGGTTTTTTGAGTCATTTTTACCAACAATGCCAAGACTTAACCCGTCAAGGGGTGTTGCAATTGGTGACGGTGTCGGAATTTTTAGACCAGTTTCCCCCGACTCACATTTTTCCTAGCGATGCCAAAGATCAATTAATCGGGTCTTGGCGGCAGGGGGATTTTAGCCCCTGGATTGGCACACCGTTGAAAAATAAGGCCTGGGATTATTTAATTGATGCCCGTCAAATCCTCGCTAACCATCCCGAAGCTACCGCTGATAATAACCCAGAGGCTTGGAATGCCCTTTATGCGGTCCAAAGCTCCGATTGGCTGGAAGCCCTAGAGGAAATGATGACCCCCAGGCAATGCCAGTTAGAAGCCCTATTTCGGTCCCATTTAATTCGGCTTTATCGCGCCCTCAATGAGACGGTACCGGGCTATTTACACCATCCCCTGGGTTCGTCCTCTCCGGAAATACCTGATTCCCAAGGATGCCTTTATCCCCGCTGGACGGATTTGAGGGATTTAACGCCGTGGCAAGTGGCGACTAGGGTTCCGGTGGCGGATCATCCTTTGGTTCAAACTCTGTACTATGGCCACAATCCCCAATTTCTCTATTTTCGCCTAGATTGCCGCTGCCCCTTAGATTGGGTTGACCCGGATGAACTGCATTTGTGGTGGTATTACCCCGGTGTCCCTCACCCTAACGCCCCTGCGGCGATCGCCTCTTTACCGGATCAAGCGCCGCTTAATTATTACTTTCATCACCATTGTGGGGTCAATCTCAACTCTCAACAGGCTTGGCATGAGGTGGCGGTCAATGCGGCCACGTGGCAACGCAGCCCCCAACGCCCCGAGGTCATTCGACAGGATCACATTTTGGTGATTACTTGCCCTGTGGAATTATTAGCCCAACCCCGTAATCCGACATTACATTTATTAGTGCTGTTGGCGGAGCAAGGGGAATTTCACAGTCTACTCTCTGGCGATCGCCCGTTAGCATGGATCTGCGATTAAGGATAAAAACCCTAAAAGAATGGTCACACTCAGCAACGTCCCGCTGATAAGGTAAGGTATTAATTTTATAACGGGTCTGACGGGGCTCGAACCCGCAACTTCCGCCGTGACAGGGCGGTGCTCTAACCAATTGAACTACAGACCCATATCTGTTTTTAGACTTTCACCATTACACCAGTTATGGTGATGTTTGTCAATATCGGGATCTTTTTTTTTGACAGTGTCCAGTGTTCTTGCAAGCAGGTAAGCTACTCCATGGTCTAAACCCCAAGGGCGCACCTTTTTATTAATACAAGATTGTTTCTTTCTCAAAAGCCTATTAAGACTTTAAGATGGCATTGAAGTCAATTTTTAATATATCAGATTAAATTTAAGCTGATCGTTGCACATCTATGGTCAACATTTTGCTCGTCGATGATGAAGCGGCTTTAACAGACCCTCTGGCTAAAGCGTTGGGTCATCAAGGCTACGACGTCGATGTGGTGGCCGATGGTGAAACGGGTTTAGCTATGGCGATCGCCGGTCAGTATGATGTTTTGATTCTGGATTGGATGCTACCCCAACCATCGGGGCTAGAAATTTGTCGGCACATTCGGGCCTTGGGGCGATCAACACCGGTGCTGTTTTTGACTGCGAAAGATACCTTGGATGACCGGGTATCAGGTTTAGATGCGGGGGCTGATGATTATTTAATCAAACCCTTTGAACTACGGGAGTTATTGGCACGGGTGCGGGCGTTGTTACGCAGACAAGGCCCAGGGGATGCCTGCCCAGAACCAGAAACCCCAGAAGCTCAAGAAAGGGTTGAAGCACTTTCCCCAAAATCCACGCTGCGATATGGGGTGGGAACGCTGCAATTAGATTTGTCCAATCAGGTTGCTTACTGCAAAGATCAGACCATTGCCTTGTCGGAAAAGGAAGTGGCACTGTTGGCCTTATTT
>JBJOGT010000105.1:0-7050 GCA_046048115.1 Cyanobacteriota bacterium
AATTTACCAACGGGCACGATCAAATCTCGGCTGTTTTATGCACGCCGGGCCATGCGGGAATTTTTACAGCACCAAGGGGTTCAAGATGTCTTCTAATACCGACCCAGATCACCAATTACGTCAGTTTCTGCAAACCTATCGCCCCCCCGTTCCCCCAGCCTCTTCCAGCTTGGAAGCCCAACTATTTGGACAACTTTCGCTCCCGTCTTCCCCCATGCCGGGCATTGTCCCACCCAGTAAAAGGCGTTGGCGCTGGCTATCAATGGGGCTAGTTGTGGTCACCATGGCGATCGGCGGAGGGACCATGTGGCGCTGGCAGACCCAAACCGCTTTGACCTCCACCTCCCCAGAAATTCTCGAAGCCTTTTTGGAGGACAGTTGGACTGGGGCGATCGCCGTCACCGAGGAAGCGGAAGTCACCGACGCTTACACCGGAGTCTCTTCTCCTAGCCAAGAGTGGTGGCAATTAACCCAATCAACGGCTATTACTCCCGCTGACTAATTCATCCTGAAGTCAAGGAAGGGGCTTCTTGTCGGTGAGCCGACTTGCTGGCGATCGCCCCTTAAGTTTTTAGTGCCTTTTTTTAGTGCTTTTTATTAATACCTTCCAACCTTTGGAGAGAACCATCCCATGAAACATCTAACTCTTTTCGGTTTATTTATCAGCCTTGCGGTGACCGCAATCGCCTTTCCCAGTGCCGCTGAAACGGCGATCGCCGACTTTCCCCAACTATTGAGCCAGCGAGGACCAAATCCCCAACGGGAACAGCGTTTAATGGAATCACTCAATCTCAACGATCAGCAAAAACAAGAATTAAATGCAATTCGCCAGAAATACCAAAGCCAGATGAGCCCCATCGTTTCCCAGCTACAAACCCGTCAGGACGAATTACGGACACTAATGAGTGGTAATGCCAGTGATGACGCCATCCGCGCTAAACACAACCAGGTGGCGGAACTGCGGCAACAACTGGAAGATCTCCGCTTTGAAAGTATGCTAGAAAGTCGCAAGGTTTTGACCCCCGATCAACGTAAGCAATTTGCCCAACTCATGGACGAACGACGTAGTCGCAAGCTTTACCAAGGACAAAGTCAAGCTAACTAAAATAGCTGCTTTTTGACCCTGCTGGATGTGGGGTTTTAGTTGAATACCCAAAATATCTCAAACCGTTACGGGAAAACGTCTGGGGGAAATATATCCTAGGACTTTCCTCCCGAATGGTCAGCCCGATAAACCCTTTGATGGGGCGGATTTTTAGGTTACAGTAAGGGCACTGGAATTCTTAATTTGAGTAGAGACCTTAACGAAATGGCTTACGAACTTCCTGCATTACCTTACGACTACACGGCGTTGGAACCCTGTATCTCCCAAAGCACCCTAGAGTTCCACCACGACAAACACCATGCCGCCTATGTGAACAACTTCAACAAGGCCGTCGAAGGAACAGATCTCGATAATATGGCGATCGAAGATGTGATTAAGACCGTCGCTGGCGACCCCTCTAAAGCCGGAATCTTCAACAATGCGGCCCAGGCCTGGAACCACAGCTTCTATTGGAATTGCATGAAATCCGGTGGTGGCGGTCAACCGATGGGGGCATTAGCAGAAAAAATCAATGCTGATTTTGGCAGTTTTGACAAATTTGTGGAAGCGTTCAAACAAGCCGGGGCTACCCAATTCGGGAGTGGTTGGGCTTGGTTAGTGTTGGATAACGGCACCCTGAAAGTCACTAAAACCGGTAATGCCGACAATCCGATGACCGCTGGTCAAACCCCGCTGTTGACGATGGATGTTTGGGAACACGCTTATTATCTAGATTACCAAAACCGTCGTCCTGACTATATTTCAGACTTTCTCGGCAAACTTGTCAATTGGGATTTTGTCGCCGCTAATTTAGCTGCTGCTTAGGGGATGAGCGTGGTTGTTCAAATGGCTGGAAATCAAAGCTGGTTTGGATCTTCAGCCTAAAAATTGATTAATAGAGGGTAAGCCATGTTCCAAGACTGGTTTACCTTTTTTTCTTGAAGAAGGTTTTTTCGGTTAATCTCTTACTAATTGGAGCGTTAGCGAGACGTGCTAGGACTGTCAATTAACCCGTTCAGATCCGTTGGCTATGCTTTGGATCTCAAAATTGCACTTACTTGATTACCATCGTTTACTTGAACTACCAATGAAGGTTTTGCGGGCATTGCTGAATTTGCCGCCAATAATATGGGGATTGCTAACTATAGCAGCTATTGTAATTTTTCATGGTAGTGCCCCTGCTGAGTTAACACGCGCTCATCAACTTTTAACCATAGGGGATTTACCCACGGGGGCTGTGACCGTTGAAGATATTACTTATCAAGTTTCAGCGGCAAATGTTGTTTCCATTAATAACCAATCTTCCCAGCCCGTCCAGATCGCTACATGGCCGGATGGGATACGGGCCACCCAGTTAAATTTTCTGCAAACCTATCAGCCGGAGCAAGGTATTGAAGCGTGGCGCCTTGCCACGGGGTTAGCCCATCGACAGGTGGAACAATTACCGGATTGGCCGACGGTTTTTTATTATGAATTGGTTTATGTTGATGGACAAACTATCAAAATTCCGGTGCGCTTTGGAGAAAGCATTCGGGAGTGGTATCGCGTCCAAACCGTTTCCCCGATGTTATGGGCAAGACACCATTGGGAAAAACCATGGCCATCGAATCCCCAAGCCAAAATGGTTTTGTATGCTATGGAAATTCCTAACCCTAGACCAGAAATTGCTTTGGTTGAAATTCGTGCTTTACGGAACCAGGATAGCTGGCAAGTCTATGGGAATGCGTTAATTTTAGGGATTTTTACCCAACAAAAACAAACAACGGGTCAGCTTTATTTTGTGGAACCCAAACCCATCGGTAATGATCGCCAAATAGGATCTTTTGATCAATCTTTTGGCAGTTTACAAAAAGCCTTGGACGTTGCCATACCGGGGGACACAATTTTAATTCGTCAAGGACTATTTACTTTGGATGAACCAGTGGTTAAACAGTTTAATGGAGAGGAAAATAAATGGTTAACAATTTCAGCTTTTCCCGGTGAAACACCTATTTTTGATGCCTTCGGCATTCACTATGATAATCGGGAAAAACCCTATGGCGATCGCCCTTCAGCATTAGGGCAGTTTCAACATGATACAGGGGCAATCCATCTTTGGGGTGATCCAGATTTTACCCGTATCCAAGGACTTCATATTCAAAATTCCCGTCGGGCAGGCATCAGTGTCTATGGCAAGAGAGGTAGACAAGAAACGAAGACGCAACAAGGAGGTTGGGGAGAAACAAACAACGTTGAAATTAATTTCAATAATACCTATCAAACCTATTCCATGGGGATCATTAGCCATGGGGTTAATTATCTATCGGTGATTGGCAACCAAGTAATTCGCCCCCATTCCACCCAAATGGTGTTTCAGCCTGGAAGGGAAGAACCTCGTGCAATGTTATTTGGTGCCCAAGAAGCTATTGATTTATCTCGTAATCGTCATTTTGAAATTGCTTTTAATACCGTAGCAGGGGGCGGTAAAGAGGCTATTGATTGTATTAGTGTGGAAAATGGATCAATTCATCATAATTACGTCCATAGTAGCTTGAATGGAATTTATATTGATGCGTGGAATGTTCCCATTAAAAACCTTGAAATTTATCATAACTTCATTGAGAATGCTTTTAATGGTATTCCGCTATCCACGGAGGGCAGTGGTGATCTGTTAGATATTGATATTCATCACAATATTATTCTTAATTCAAAGTCCGATGGGATTCCCATTACTGAAGCGACTTATAAGGGAGAAAACCATCGTCCAGCCATGATTCAAAACCATAGGATTTATAATAATACCATTGATAATGCGGGTGGCCATGCAACGGCGATCGCCTGGGAAGCATCGGGCATTAGACTAAGTGGTTATCCTGATAATCAAAACTTTCGCAACATCCTTGTTCAGGACAATATTGTTACCAATACAAAAGGGAAAGCTATTCGGAATAGCTATGCTGAAACTGCCCAGGAACAAGCATTAACCATCACCCATAATTTGGTATTTCCGATCAAGTCCAAATCCCTATGGAAAAAGGTGTGGAACCCGATTGAATCTTTGATTAACAATCATCAAAAAACTAAGCCAAACAATAATAACGACCAAATAAATAACCAAATAAATCAAGATCCCCTCTTTATTCATGCTGGTCAAGGGGATTTTCAGTTGAGTCAAAATTCTCCGGCGATCGCCGCTGGGGTTAATGGTAAAGATTTGGGGGCATTGGCCTCGGGAGAAGGCTGGATACCAGGGTTGGACTTTGCTGGTACAGTGACAGGATTTTACGAAGGCAATATTCGCTGGCAACCCGTTAATATTGCTGCCGAAAAATTTACCATTCATCGTAATCACTTACAGCGGCCTAGCTGGTTTCAAGAAGCTCGCTATGGTGCGGATTTTCGTCATTTAGCGGATGGAGAACAAAGTCTGGGGGGAATTACATTTTTGATTGCACCGGATACCCATCATACTGCTCCTAACGTGATGGCTTTATCTGGTGTACAAACAGAAAGTACCGCTGAGTCGATCTCCAACATTGAGGTCAATCGTAGAGCCGATAAGATTGCTTTTTTACATAATGTTCATGTTGCCAATCGTAAAAAAATAGGAGAAACCGATCAGATAATTTTCAATTATCGCATTCACTATCAAAATAATACTTATACAGATATTCCTATTCGTTTAGGTCATGAAATTGAAGCTTGGTCTAATGACAGCATAGATATTATAGATAATGCAAAAATTGCCTGGCTTTTACCTTACCTTCCCAATCGTCAACGCCCCCAATCTTGGCTTCATCTTTATGCCTTTGAATGGCGTAACCCCCGCCCCAATTTAGTGATTACAAAGATTGATATTTTACGTAAAATTGATGAACAATTAGCAACACCTGCTGTTTTTGCTATTTCCACTGGCGAAGGTCTCAAACCAGACCATAATTAATCGTTTTCTATCTGTATTAGCTCATTTTTTCTCTGCCACCTAATCGTTCATTAACATTTTTTATAATCCAACCCATGCGCTACATTTTTCATACCCTAGATGTGTTTACTGACCAAATCTTTGGGGGTAATCCCCTGGCGGTTTTTCCCGATGCCCAGGGGTTAACATCCATCCAAATGCAACAAATCGCAGCGGAAATTAACTATTCAGAAACCGTTTTTGTGTTGCCGCCGGAATCGGAGCAGGGCGATTTTAAACTCCGTATTTTTACCCCCACCCAGGAACTGGATTTTGCGGGGCATCCCACGGTGGGAACAGCCTTTTTATTGGGGAAATTACACCCATCCTCTGGTGATCAAACTTCCGTTACTTGGCAATTAGAAGAGCCGGTGGGGTTAGTGCCTGTAACGCTCTATTACGACGGGGAAACTCTAGCTAAAACTGAATTAACCGTGGCCCAGTTACCCCAAACGAAGGCAGACATTCCTGAATTTTCTGACTTAGCAAGGTTATTGGGATTAAGGGTTGACCAGATTAAACAGGATCAGGATTTTCCACAAGCCTATTCCTGTGGGTTACCCTTTTTATTTGTTCCCCTAGTGAACCGGGAAGTGTTAGCGCAAATTCAATTTAATGTATCCGTTTGGCAAGATTTATTGGCGGATCGGTGGGCGAATTGTGTGTATTGTTTGGCTTCTGGTGATTCGACCCGACAGTTAACAGACAATCAAACCCTCTACGGACGAATGTTTGCCCCCGGCTTGGGGATTGCGGAAGATCCGGCCACAGGATCGGCGGTGGCGGCGTTGGGGGGATATTTAGGCGATCGCCTTTCTACCCTAGGAACCTTTACTTGGCAGATCGAACAGGGTATTGAAATGGGTCGCCCCAGTCAATTAACATTAACGCTGATCAAAAATTCCCAAGGCATTGAAACGGTGAAAGTGGCCGGGCGATCGGTGTTGGTGTCCGAAGGTGTTATGACTCTACCCGCTGAGTTTTAACGTTCCACAACAAAACATAAACCCATAAATGCAAAATTATTTCAGTGCCCCTTGGAATTCTTCTAGGGTCAACCCCGCTTGATTGAGAATATGTTTCAGGGTAGGGGGACGCAGTTCAGGCTTACTGGGAATAGAGCAAGTTTGTTCAATTTCAGTCCGTCGTTTCATGATCACATGGGAGCCTTTTTGGTGATCGAGGACAAAGCCGAGTCTTTCGAGGGCATGGATTGTTGCTTTGGTGGAAATATTCGCCAAGTTAGAGAGGGGAATGCTGGAGGGTTGGTCGGTGGCGTGTTCCGTTTCTTGGCCGTTGGTGTTTAATAGTCCGAATGAGTCTAGCTGGGATTCTAATTCTTGGTTACGCCAACTTAAGTGGTTGTTACGCTGTTCCAATTGAAAAAGTTGATCTTCTAAGCTTTGTTTGACGGCTTCTAAGCGAGTGGTTTCTTCGATGGCGTAGTTGGCCAAAGCCTGTTGTTGTTCGATTTCTAAACGGGCAGCTTCTAGGGTCGATTGATCAGCGGGTTGTTGGGATAAGCGTTCGATGCGGCGATAGGCTTCATCCCGTTGTTTGCCCAGTTGTTCAATTTTGTCGCTGAGTAGTTTAACCTTTTCGTTGGTTTGGGTTTCCCGTTGTTGGGCCTGACGTAGTTTTTCCTTGGCTTGTTGTAATTCTTTTTGCCAAATCACCGTTTCAATTTGATCGGATTGGGCAAACTTATTGATTTCTGTCTCGTAGTCGGCGATCGCCGCTTGTAGGTTAGTCACTTCTTGCCGTTGTTGGCGTTGGTTGCTTTCCAATTCAGCCCGGGCCGTTTGCAGTCGTTCGATCAAAAAAGTATTTTGGGCGGATCGCTCCGTCAGTAATTGCCGCAGTTGTTGCGCTTCTTGCTTAAACACCCGTTGGCTTTGTTCACTTAAGCTCAATTGCTCATACATCTGACGCCGTTTGATTCTCAGATATTCCGTGGTCACCCAAACCGCTAAACCCCACAGTGCCCAAATGGTGAGAATCATGCTGTAAATATGGAACCGTCTTT
>JBJOGT010000106.1:0-3454 GCA_046048115.1 Cyanobacteriota bacterium
CCCGATCAAGCGTTACTATTGGCAATTCAAAAAGCTGTGCATCGTCTGGAAGGGGCCTTTGCGATCGCCGTCATTGATGCGGATTGCCCCGATCAATTGATTGTGGCCAGACAACAAGCCCCCTTAATTTTAGGCTTTGGTCAAGGGGAATTTTTCTGCGCTTCGGACGTAACAGCCTTAGTGCCCCACACCCGAGCGGTTTTATCCCTGGAAAATGGGGAAATTGCCCGTTTAACCCCCATGGGGGTAGAGGTTTACAATTTCGAGCTGAAACGATTACGGAAACAACCCCGCACCCTGGACTGGAGTGCCACCACGGTGGAAAAACAGGGATTCCGCCACTTTATGCTCAAAGAAATTTACGAGCAGCCAGCGGTCATTCGTACCTGTTTAGAAACCTATTTGAACCCCACTTGGCACGCCGCCGATCAACCCACCGCCAGTCCCGTTAGTCTCGACTTAGCCCCGACCTTAACCCAGAATCTACAACATATCCAAATTTTGGCCTGTGGTACCAGTTGGCACGCCAGCTTAGTGGGTAAATATTTGCTGGAACAGGTGGCAGGCATTCCAACCATCGTGAATTATGCGTCGGAGTTTCGTTATGCGCCGCCGCCCCTGACCCCCCATACCCTAACCATCGGGGTCACCCAATCTGGGGAAACGGCGGATACCTTGGCCGCGTTGGAAACGGAAAAACAACGGCGCTTAACCCTGGAAGATGCCTATAAACCCCTAATTTTAGGTATTACCAACCGCCCGGAAAGTACCTTGGCCAGCATGGTGGATCAAATTATTAATACCCAGGCGGGCATCGAAATTGGGGTCGCGGCAACTAAAACGTTTACAGCCCAAGTGTTGGGGTTTTATTTCTTGGCCATTGATCTGGCTTTTCAACGGCAAAGTATTTCTTTGTCCAAAATCGAGACCCTGATTGCTGGTTTACGCCAATTGCCGTCCCAAATTGAAACTATCCTGGAAAAACAAGGGGCGGCGATCGAAGCCTTAGCCCATGAGTTTGCGGAAACCCAAGATTTTATCTTTCTCGGTCGGGGCATTAATTTTCCCATCGCCTTGGAAGGGGCATTAAAACTCAAAGAAATTAGCTACATCCATGCCGAAGGTTATCCGGCCGGAGAAATGAAACATGGTCCCATTGCCCTATTGGATGCCAAGGTTCCTGTGGTGGCGATCGCCATGCCCGGAGGGGTACACGACAAGGTGATTTCCAATGCCCAGGAAGCCAAAGCTCGGGACGCCCGCTTAATCGGCGTAACCCCCATAGATGATAATCAAGCCCGTTCTGTTTTCGATGATTTATTGCTCGTTCCCCACGTTGAAGAATTATTATCTCCCCTCGTCGCCGTTGTTCCCTTACAACTTCTGTCCTATCACATCGCTGCCCGACGGGGCCTAGACGTAGATCAACCGCGCAACTTGGCCAAATCCGTTACGGTGGAATAAACCTCCGCAACTCCAATCAACATAACAATCAAGCTGTGACTAGCCTTACAGAATTCAAGCAAAGGCCAATTTTAAAGATCAAAAAAAGTAGGAAAATATTGCTCAAAATAACAAAATAAATGGAAATTACCTTTTATGATGTTGCGGGTTAATAGAAACTTAACTCGTTATTATTTACCATCGGATGAAAACACGAATAATGCCCATCAAAATCCCTCTTTTCGCTCGCTATGGACTCGGCGCGATCTTGGCATTTCTCTTTGTCGGTGTTGCCCAGGCTGAAATAGATACCAGTAATGCGATTACGGTAAATACCATTACCTATGCCATCAATAACCTCTTCTTGCTTGTTGCGGCGGTCTTAGTGCTGTTCATGCAAGCGGGCTTTGCCATGTTAGAGGCAGGTCTGTCTTCTAATAAAAATACTGTCAACGTCCTGTTTAAGAATACGTTTGATGTTTGTGTCGGCGTTTTGCTCTATTTTCTCTTTGGCCACAGCTTGATGTATGGCGACACACCAGTTTTGGGCGGGATCTTTGGCTGGGGGGGCTTGGGCATTGCTTCGACCCCGTCAGATAATCTCAGTGGCCTTAATCCCCAGGTAGATTGGTTATTCCAAGCGGCATTTGCTGCTACGGCGGCCACGATTGTTTCCGGGGCTGTCATGGGAAGAATGTACTTTAAGTCTTATTTAATTTATTCTGCCCTTTTGACCAGTTTAATTTATCCTATCAGTGGTTATTGGAAATGGGGCGGCGGTTGGCTGGATCAATTAGGGTTTCACGATTTTGCTGGGTCTATTCTTGTTCATTCGGTGGGGGGATTTGCGGCCCTAGCGGCGGTTATTGTCATGGGACCACGCATTGGGCGGTTTGAAGGCAAAAAAGTAAACAGCCTAGGCTACCAGGGAATTGCCTTTAGTTCCTTGGGGGTGTTCATTCTTTGGATTGGTTGGTATGGGTTTAATCCAGGTAGTCAATTGGCGTTTGTCGGAGTTTTAAATACGAATACGACGATGTTGATTGCCGTTAACACCACCCTGTCTGCCGCCGCTGGAGGATTGGGGGCACTGGCCTTTGACTGGATAACTGAAGAAAAGCATAAGCCTAATTTATTGGTGACCTTGAACGGTATTTTAGGGGGGCTTGTTGGGGTCACTGCCAGTTGTGATTCCGTGACTAATTGGGAGGCGATCGCCATCGGGGGCATTGCGGGGATCCTATCGGTACTGGGAACTCGATTATTAGATCTACTCCATAT
Organism: Cyanobacteriota bacterium; assembly: GCA_046048115.1. Taxonomy (GTDB): domain Bacteria; phylum Cyanobacteriota; class Cyanobacteriia; order Cyanobacteriales; family Microcystaceae; genus Synechocystis. Next base: position 2,725 of record JBJOGT010000106.1, read on the forward strand.
TGACGACGGGGTAGGAGCCTGGCCCGTCCATGGTTTGTGTGGACTCTGGGGGGGTCTTTCCGCCGGTATTTTTGGGGGACATCCCTTAAGTGCCCAAATTATTGGTTCGATTGTTGTACCTTTGTGGTCATTTATTACCATGTTCTTCCTGTTTTATCTACTGGATTTATGGGGAATTCTGCGGGTAAAACCGTCCCAAGAAAAAGTGGGCTTAGATGTGGTGGAACATGGACAGACAGAAAAAGGCATCACCATTGTCATCGACTAATGGCCGAGCAGGTTACCAATCCTGAACCAGAAAAGGGAACCGTCTTTTGCTAGGATTTTAGGGGACTTTTGGCGGAGCTAACCCTTCAAGCAGTAATGGAAACCCAGTATCTCCAGCAGGTTCGTTGCCTTGACCCCCACACTTGGACAGAAAGACGAGTCAATGTTTTGTTAAAAGGAATGGAAATTTTGGCGGTGGATCCTGAGCCAGGGCAAATCCCCCTTGAGACCATTGCTGTTACTGCTGAAAATCACCTGCTAGCCCCCGGCCTGGTAGATGTCTATAGCTATACCGGAGAACCGGGGCACGAAGACCGAGAAACCTTGACACAATTGCTGCAAACGGCGATCGCCGGGGGCTTTACCCAAATTGCCCTGTTACCCAACACCGATCCGGCGGTGGATGATCCCACTGCTCTGCGCTGGTTGCAAATGCAGTTAGCTGTCTTGCCTGAACCCCGAC
>JBJOGT010000107.1:0-3001 GCA_046048115.1 Cyanobacteriota bacterium
CACTCAGCTTAGCGAACCAATAATGGGCCTCCTCATTACTCATCGCCCGCACTCCTTCCGTAATATTAGTAATGCGATCGGGCTTGCTCAGACGTTTGAGGGCTTCAAATAAGACCGCTAAACAAACCCCAGAGGTTTCCGTTAGCACGTAAGGATTTTTACGCTTATAGGTCAGGGTTTTGGGGTCATAATCATTTTGTTTTAGACAATCATAAATGGCCTGTCGTGCCAAGATTAAAGGCTGCCCTTTTAGCCGACCAATACGCTTAGCGGGAGGACGTTTTTTCTCCCCCACTTTTTTGTAGGCACATTGATACAAATCGAGGGCAAAAGCATTATTTTGTAACGGAATGACTTTTAACTGAAATTCTTGCATTATCAGGGTCAACTAGATTTCTGTGTGTTAGACGACATCAATAGCCTCCCGGAGAACTTGATCACGAATTGTTGCTTTTAAATCAGAAGTAATAACCAGATCGACCGTCACACCAAATAAGTCTTCTAGAAAAAATTTGAGCGACATATAAAGATTTAATGTGATGTCTTCTCGAAAGTCTACTAAAACATCAAGGTCACTTGTCTGACTCGCTTGATCACGGGCAACTGATCCAAAAATTGCCAAACGTTTGATACTAAAGCGATCCAAAAAAGTGGGTTGAGACCGCAATTTATTCAAAACAGATTGTCTAGTTAAAGGGGTCATTGTTTGAGAAGTCATTGGCTTTTGCCCTTACTCTTTTTCATACTTTAGTCGAACTAATAATTGTAAGCGCGATACGGGATTTTTACTCAATATCCCCTGAATTTCCTCCAGAGTTCCCCCCGTTACCGGAATCGGTTCGGGAAATTCTATACAGAGTTTAAGGTGGGCGCTTCCCTCCAGGGTTGGCGTATTCAGTAACTGATTAAGGGGCCCGGCAAAGGCTTGAAAACCTCGCAAGTCGCCTTGGTATTTCAACTGGGTAAATTGGCCGTTGGCCTGAAGGGTAACGGATTGATCGATCTGGGGCTTATGGCGGTTAAGTAGGGCGATCGCCGTACTCAGCTTGCGGTAATCCTGAATGCCATCAATGGCAATTTCGAGGGCAGAAATGGAGGTCGGTTGGTATTTTTCTAATTCATCCGCTAATTCATTAAAGGCGCGACTCGGGGTTCCCGTTTTTATCGCTTCCGGTGGACGAGTAGTATCTGACCCTGGTGGGTAGTTGCCAGTCCCATCCTTTGCCCGCAGTTTGTCCCAGTCAATTTGCTCGCTGGTTTCCTCTGTTCCGGCTTCACCATAGTCCGCCACTACCCGAAATAGAGTGGTTTCCGTAATCACCACCTCAGTGCTGTCAGAAGGCAGGTAATTATCTTGAATTAACGCCCCATTTTGATAGAGGCTAACGGCGATCGCCCCTTTGGCTTTCCACCGTAACCGGACTTGTTTTTCCGTTTCCCCACCGGGCATTGGTTGGATATTAAATTCAATCACCCTTGGTTCCGGCGCTTTCAGAATTCCCCGACGGAAGAGTACCTGGCGATCGGAAAATTCCAGGGGCGGCAAAGTTAGGGACTGCGGGGGTTGATGAATAAAAACCTGTTGCCCCTGCTGCATATCCCATTGCCCCGTGGTCAGCCCCTCCCGGATGGTATCCCGCAGTTTACTCAGTTCCCCCTCTAGAAGTAGATAAAGATTGATATTTTTAGCAAAAGCTTCCCGCAGAGATTTAGTGCTCCACTGGTCAATTCCTTCGGGCCAGACTTTTTGCAACACATAGGCCGGGGCATAGGGTTTCGCCTCATCGGGTCGAATTTTGCCGCAATCCTTGAGGGCTTTAAGGATCACTTCCTGCTGATTATTCTTACCTTTAACCGTGCTGGAGTCTTGGGTAGGTAAGGGGGAATGGATTAATCCTTTGGGGGCTTTCAGGGCATCTTGGCTGGGGTAAAACAAATGGCGATAGGTGTTAGTCAGGGCAATGCGTACCCCTAAATCCAAGGCACCTTCCCGCGTCTTTAGCTCCTTCTGCTGGGATTCAGACAGATCCTGGAGCCGTTGCCCACTTTGTCGCAGAGTTTTGACGGCGATATATTCCTTGGTCAGATTAATGGCTTTATCTAGCTCTTGACGGTTAGCGAGCAGGAACAGCAAACGATTTTTAAAGACTCGAAACTGATTGACAGCCCCGGTATTCTCAAAAATTTGTTGCACAAACCCCGGCACTGGATCGTTAGATGCTTCGAGGGTGACCTCATTGAAATCAATTAAACACAGGGCAATGGTATCCGGGCGATCGTCTACTTCGTGGGGGCCTTCGGGGTCAGTCACACAGTCAAAAAACTTGCGGGCAAAGTAGCTATCCCGGCGCTGTCGTAACTCGGCCTTAGCCACCCCCGTCTGTACCTGGCTTTTTTCCTGGGCAATGATTTTATTGATGGAAGGTTCTTCTTTGAACTGGTAGATCGTGGTGATGGGATCGAAATCCAGATGCCAGGCCACCGTTAACAGTTTTTCCAACGCCTGATCCACAAAGCCAATTTCTAGACGGGGCATCAAAAGGGAAAGATTGAGTTCCGATCGCCGAATGCCAGCGGTAATCCCCTGGGTCAGGGAGTGAAGAAAAATGGTGCGGGCAACCCAGGTAGAAAACGGGGGCTTAGCTCGATCAGACCATTCCCGGTCGTGGAGTTGGGCAAAGGCTGGTGTGCCAGACTCGTTGTAGATGTCGGCCCTAATCGGTAAGTCCATTTGGGGACGGTTCAAACGTGAGGTTAAATCCCCCGTGACATCGGTATCTACTCCTACTGGCAAATGATGGGAATGGATCAGGGGAATACTGGCTTGGGAATCTTGCCACAGATCTTGGATCACCTGGGCGAATAGCCGTAACGCGCCCCTAGTTCGCTGAAATTCAGGAATCGAGGCAATCTTTTTGGTCAGTAAGTTAAATAGTTCGGGATGGAAAGGGTAACTGTCGGCGATCGCCGTTCGATATTGCAACTCCTTACAGCGATCCGG
>JBJOGT010000108.1:0-7617 GCA_046048115.1 Cyanobacteriota bacterium
TCCTAACTTGGGCGTAGTTCGGAAACCCACAGGGGATGGCACAGTGTTCGCTGATATTCCAGGCTTAATCGAAGGGGCCTCGGCGGGGGTCGGCTTGGGCCACGAGTTTTTACGCCATATAGAACGTACCCGGCTGTTACTTCATCTGGTGGATGTGACGAGTCCCAATCCGATCGCCGATTTTGAAGTGATTAATCAAGAGTTAGCGGCCTATGGTCGGGGGTTATCGGAACGACCCCAAATCCTTGCGTTGAATAAAATTGATGCCTTAGATGATGAAATGATCGAGGAAATTACAACGGAATTGGCTAAATTAAGCCCGGCCCCCTGCTTACAGATTTCCGCCGTGACCCGCCGTGGCTTAGACGATTTGATGCAACTGGTCTGGCAATGGTTAGATGAAATGGCGATCGCCGAGGCCGAGACTCAACGGATAATGGACGAAGCTGCCGCCGCTGAAGCCCTCGCTGCTGCCCAATTATTTCCCAGCCCAGAGACCTAATCTGAGTTGACGGAGCGCCTAACTCACGCTAAAAAGTAAAGAAATGTAAACTATCTGTGACCCCCATGAGTGAAGACCTCAAACCGAGCCAAACCCCCCAACAGGAAGATCCCAAATTTGGCTTTAATAACTACGCGGAAAAGCTCAATGGACGGGCTGCCATGGTGGGTTTTTTGCTGGTTTTAATCATTGAATATTTCACTGGCAAAGGGGTTTTAGAGTGGCTCGGTCTGCGCTAAAACCGGCCAATTTTAAAAATTATCTTTCATCCCCCTGAGCTTGCCAAACACCCGGGCTGGTTCCCGCTGACCCATGGCCGTTTGCAGATTGGGGGCATCCCAACGGAGAAATGGATTGGTGCGTTTTTCTTCCCCTAACCAGGAGGGAACGGTAGCCTCTCCCTGTTGACGGGCTTTTTGTACGGCTTGAAACCGCTGTTGTAAATCGTCATTATTGGGATCAACGGTGACGGCAAATTTGAGATTCCCTAGGGTGTATTCATGGGCGCACCAGACGCGGGTTTGATCGGGAAGCTGGCGCAATTTACCGATGGAATTGACCATCTGGGCCGGTGTTCCTTCAAATAGACGGCCACAGCCCCCGGCAAAAATGGTGTCACCACAGAATAAATCCCCCGTTTCTTCCCCGGTTTCAGGGGCAAAGTAATAGGCGATGTGGGCGCGGGTATGGCCCGGGACAAAATAAACCGTTACATCCCGTCCCCCAAAACTGAGGCGATCGCCGTCTTGGAGAAATACCGTTTGACCAGGGATACGTCCCCGGTCTTCTGCACCGCCATAAACCGTTAGGTCGGGAAATTTTTGCATCAATTCTTGGTTAGCCCCCACATGATCGCCGTGGTGATGGGTGTTAAAAATAGCTACTAAAGGGGCATTGAGTTCCCCTAAACAAGCTAAAACCGGATCGGCCACCGCTGGGTCTACCACCGCCGCAATATTTTGACGGCGATCGTGCAACACAAAAATATAGTTATCAGAGAGAGCTGGTAAGCGATAAATATCCATCGTCATAAAATTTCCATCGTCATAGGGTTGCATTGGGGTTGAACAAATTAAGCATAATTAACCAAACCCTACCAAACGTCCATGGGAATTTGGGGGCGGACTTTCAAACGGACTAGGATGCCAGTCAAATTATCGTGGCCGTTATATTCATTGGCCGCTTCCATCAGCTTCCGCAGGCCCCGATCCACATCTTTGGCGGAACTGATATAGGGCAGCAACATGTCTTGCCAATGTTCTTCCACAAAATCATTGTCGGAAATACCATCGGAGCACAGAAACATCAGGCAATCCTCTTCCACGTCAAAGAAATGAATATCGGGTTGAACATAACTATTATTGTGGGGGCCGAGGGCTTGGGTTAGTTGATAGGCATCGGGACGAGCATAGGCAATTTCGGGTTCTAAACCATTTTGAATGGCCTGCTGTCCCACCTCATGATCGACAGTCATTTGTTCCAACCCTCCCTTGCGACTCACGCGATAAATGCGACTATCCCCCACATGGGCGATCGCCACATGGGTATCTTTTAGGGTCATCATCACCAGGGTTGTGCCCATGCGTCCACTGCCAGAACTGGCATTATTCTGATTAACGTCATAGATTTGTTGATTGGCCAGGGCAATCCCCTCAGCAATATCCGTCGCGTTGGGAAATCGGTTAACCATAATGGCTTGAAAATGTTCTAACAAGGATTTAACCGCCATCTGACTGGCCACTTCCCCCGCCGCATGGCCCCCCATACCATCACACACCACATAAATCCCCTGGGCTTTAATGGTTTTACCATGGTTGTTACGGTGGGACTCCACTGCGGTAGCAATACCAAAAAAGTCTTCATTATGTTGCCGGTGACCGCCCCGATCCGTATCGCCAGCGTCGACTAAACTAATCAATTGCATCGGCAGCACCGCCGTTGGCAGATCGTCCACTTCCTGGGAGGAGAAGACGTTAACGTCGGGCATGGTGCTGGGATTATGGGGATCGGAATCGACGTAATCGCCATAGGATTCATCGGTTTCGATCAGTTCAAAGATTTCTTCTGGAATTTGGTCAAGATCTAATTCGTGAACCGTAATTTCATTTGTATTTTCTGGAGGTTCGGCTTTGGCTTCCAGGTCAGGGGGCGGCGGCGTCAAGGTAACGATGAGGGTTTCTAGGTCTTCTAAAATCGGTTCAACGGCTTGGTATTCCCCTTGGACAACCCGATCCAGTAAGGACACTAAATCCAGGGGGGGCGTTGGGGTCTGGGAAAGATATTGATGCCATACCTGACCCAGTTTGGGCAAATCTATGGTTATTTCCGGTTCATTTTCCAACAATTGCATTAAGGCAAGATTTTGATCTTCATCAATCCGTAAATTATGGTCACTTAAAAGATTTTGTCCTAGACCCTGGGGGGCTAGGCGTTGCCAGAGTTGAAAAATTTGTTTGACCCAGAAAATTAGTTCTAAATCCGGCAAGGTTTCGGTTTGTAAGAGATCCACCAGTCGGGGCCAGTCCTGGCGATCGCCGAGGAGAACCCAATCGTAGGGGCCTTCGCACCAGGCATCATACACTTCGGGAATGGTTGGCATTAAATCCGTAAACCGAAAATAGGGAATGGCGGCCTCCGGTAAACCTAGACCCAACCAAGCCGGATCTTGGACAATGTCCGCTTTACTCAATTGGGGTAAGCGTTGCAAAAATTCGATTTGTTGGGACAATAAAATTTTAAGTACTGACGGTTGTAACGGCTGGCAGTCCACCGCTCGTCCGGTAAGCCAACCCTGGATTGTCCCCTCCTCTGCTTTGATGATCGCCTTCAACGGTGATCCCGATTCAGGGGTAATTAATTGATATCGTTGACCAATGTCAATACAATTTTCATAAAGCTCAACTTGATCCGCATCCAGCTTGGACCCAGTGTCCGGCTGCGATGGATCAGTCTGTTGCCGAATCAACACCGTCAAAACCCGACCAACAACTCCCCCGCAATGGGAACAATGGGAATCACCATAGTTAACTGTTTCTCCACAGTGGGAACAGGGATGTTCAACCAGAGACACACCGCATTTTTGGCAAAAATTATTGCGGTTGGGATTTTCCGCAGAGCATTGGGGACAAATCAACATAGGGTATGGAAAGAGCGATAGACTGCTGTAGCAATGAAGAAGCAGTGGTCGGAGTCTTTATAATGGTCAGACGATCAGCCATTGGAGTTAATACAAACTCAATGTTTTCCCATTGTACGCGAGCCATTCGATCGCCAAACATAAAATCAAGAAATTATGATGATTAGTCAATTTTCCGTTATACCACCGGGATTTGCCTCTTTAATCCCCATTGATAGCGTTTTTTCTACCCAAGGCATCATGGTCATGTTGCTGGGAGCCTATGCGTTGGCCATGTGGCTATTCTTGACCAGTGCTCCCAAGGTTTATACCATTATGGTCTCGGATTTGGCGATCGCCCGGTCATTCTACGAAGGCTTGCTGGAATTAAATGTAGCCGATGTGCCCCTACATTATTACTACAACTACGAGCAAACATTGGGAACAGCCAGTTGGGATACCTATTCCCTGGCCGTTAATCCCCAAATCCCCCCCAGTAACCGCTATAGTCAACAAGAAGGTCTATGGTATCAATTGAAGAAAAATACCCAACTCCACATCATCGGCGGTGCCAGCTTAGGGGATAAAAATCGCCAACGCCATGTTTGTTTTGACCATGATTGTTTAGAACAAATTTTCTTGCGGGTACAATCCCGTCGCCTGCGTTATAAAGTTCGGCGTCAGAAACCCTTAAATTTTTTAGTCAAAGACTACGACGAACGGGTAATTGAACTGACAGAAGTTAAAAATTAAGCGAAGTTTCGGCAAAATCCCCCGGAAACAACTCTTGACCCCAACAAGTCAAAAAAAGGGCATGGTTGATCGTAATTAGCCCGGTTGGTGTCTTTGGTGAGTGACAATGAATTTCCGCAGCGTTCTTCTCGCAAGTCTTTTTTTACCGATTTCCTCCTTTTCATCCCCTGTTACCGCCGCCCCCCTAGCCGTTGATTGTCTCATCCTTGCCCAAGCCTCCCAAGCTAAAACCCTTGGCAAAGAAGGTCAAACCGGGCAATCCGGTGAAGATGGTCAGAATGGACTTGACACCGACGATTTAACGATTTTTAGCGATGGATCCCCCATGACCCTCAACTTAGCGGGGAAGGACGGTGAGGCCGGAAAACCCGGCGGCAATGCCTTGGCCCCTGACTGTCCCCCCGTTGATCCTGAGCAACGGGACAATATCCGCATGGCCGATGGGGGCACAGGGGGAGATGGGGGCAATGGTGGCAACGGCGGCAATGGTGGCTCAATTACCATCTACAGTCGCAACGTCAATAATCTCAGTCAAATTTTTGTCAGTGCTGTAGGGGGTAAAGGAGGGCAACCTGGTACGGGTGGTACTGGCAGCGCGGGGTGTAATTGTTCCCAACCCTATTGGACTGTAGAAACCTGTTCCGGTCGCCCCGGTAGTAATAACTATCTCTGTTCTACCCAGGAATTTCGGTGTTATGACGGTCGGGATGGCATTAATGGGCGATCGGGGGTAGCTGGCCAGGATGGATTACCCGGCAAATTAACCGTTTTAAACCTAGACCGCCCCCTAGAAGCCGATCGCCCAGCGGCGGCCGTTCCCTTAGAGACCCTTAAAAATCAAGGCTTTACCCTCTCGAAAAACCGTTGGGAAACCCGTACAGGGGCCGCCCAACTCTTAGCGCCGGGTTCTGTAGTAGCGGATGAATATTTAGTCTTACTAGATCGTATAGAGCAATCGTTTTTGCTTTTATGGAATGCCCCCCAACCCTTCGAGCGCTTTGCCAATACCAACGCCAATCTGACTTTGGAAGACAATCAACAGGGGATTAAAGTCGATTTACCCACGGATCTCTGGCTAGAAGGCACCACCCAACAACGCAATAATGTCACGGAATTTATCGTTTATAACGCCATGTGGGAAGGGGATGCCAAACGCTTAGGGCGATTAACCTTGTCTGGTAATGGGCGCAATTTAAAAGTATTTTTAACCGATGAAGCCAATCAATCTACCTTGATGGCCACGAAATTCCGGTTGAAATACCGAGTCACCAGTGAAGATCCCCGCTTTCGCCCCCCCTCCACCTACAGCACCAAGTTTGATGGCCCCGTTCCCGACAATTTAGTCACCGTCAATGGCAATCAATTTATGATTAACGTCGGTGAATTGTCCATTCCTGAACAGGATCTCCAGGCCGGAACCGGCATTGAAATTGAACTCTACGCCGATCGCACCTTTTCCGGTTACAAAGCGGAACAACGGCTGGCTCTGCGGGATGTGATTAAGGGAGGGGGCGGTCTACCGGCCTTACCCAATCGCCCTAGTCCCGTCACCCCCACCAATACCTTTAGCGAACCCACGGCCCCCGATCCCGTTCCCCCTCCTAGTGTTCCTGCATTTCCCCCAGTGCCCGATTTTCCAGACACTCCAACGGTGCCGGATTTCCCACCCCAGGTTCCTGAAACCAACGATCTTTTTTAGAAGATAGTTAAGATCCAAGCCTGTGACGAATTTCCCCTATCAAATCCGTTAATTGTTGCTGGACTGAGCCATGGGTATAGGGATCATCGGGGTGATTGGCATGTCCAGGGCGATCAAAATGGGGACGTTCACCATAAATTTGTCCCCAGCGACAATCTGCCTGTCTCACAATTTCCGTTAATATGACTGGATTGCTAATCATGGCTTCCACCATCCTTTGGAGGGCCAGCAACGGGCAATGGGCATATTGACTGATCAGGTCATCGGCATCATCCACCTCATTCTGTAAAACCCAGAGTAAGGCCCCTTCCGAATCCCGCAACGATTGATTTAAAAACAATTTCAACTCAATTTTTAACTGGACTAATTTCGGCACAGGAGATTCTCCCTTAAGAAAATCTCCCCCGGATTGGGCGATCACATCTGCCACGGTCATTTTCCGTCCTGCCAGGGCTTCAAGGAACAGTTCCCGATCCCGGTCTGGCTGGGGAGCAGGACAATCAGGGTTGGCCGTCATAGCAAAAGTCATCTCCCAAATGTCAACAAAAAAATACTAGTCATTATCAGCCTGTTGCACCACTAACACCGAGCAAGGGGCATGGTGAACCACATAACTGCTGACACTGCCCAAGAACAGTTCCGCCATTCCCCGCAGCCCCCGTCGTCCCACAACGATTAAATCCGCTTGCCAATTTTTGGCCAGATCTCGAACCCACCGTCCCGCTTCCCCCACTTTCCAATCCCATTCACAGGCAACCCCCACTTGTTGGGCTTTTGATGCCAGATCACTCAACCATTCCCGGGTTTGGGCTTCCTGTTGTTCGATGTGGGTTTGGATGGTTTGGGAAAAGCGAATGGCATCTTCGCCATAAAAACTGGGGTAGGCATTAAAACTTTGACTTTCCAGGGGAATGGCATGGAAAAGCATTAATTGGGCCTGATCTTTTTGGGCTAAATCTAACGCTTTACTAAAAACTTCCTCAGCGGATTCTGTACGGGCTAAGGCAACAAAAATTTTGTGATAAGCCATTTTTCCCTCCGATTTTGATCCCGAAAGATCGTAATTCGTTAACCTGTTATTTCCATTATGGCAGCCAGCATTGGGGGAGAAGACGGGTTATTACAATGGCTTAATGATTCTGTTTTTGTCAAAAAATTAATAAATACAAACTTAAGCATTGAGTCCGATGACAAATTTTTCGAGGCGGTCTAAACCGGCGGTAATGGTGTCCATATCGGTGGCGTAGGAGAGTCGAATACATTGATCGGCCCCAAACGCTGCGCCGGGAATAACGGCTACTTGTTGGCTTTCTAGGAGTTTTTCGCTGAATTGGAGGGAGGTTAAGCCGGTTTTGGCAATGTCCACAAACACATAAAAAGCGCCCATGGGGGTGGGACAACTCAAGTTTTGAATCTGATTAATGCCCGCTACCATCACCTTGCGACGTTCGGCAAAGGCCTTAACCATGGTTTCCACACAGGTTTGGGGAAATTCTAAGGCGGCGATCGCCCCGTATTGGGCAAAGGTACAGACGTTGGAGGTGCTGT
>JBJOGT010000109.1:0-8404 GCA_046048115.1 Cyanobacteriota bacterium
ATGCTACGTCGTTTGAGATTGTATTGAATAATGAAATTTAAGCGACTAACAATAAAGGGACGTTGATCAATGCGCCGCACCCAGACCCACAATTCAAAGTTGAGGGCGCTATCCCCAAAACCCCGAAAAAGCACTTTCGGCGGCGGATCTTTGACCACATTGGCTTCCATTGCAGCGGATTCTAGTAATACTTCCGTCACTAAAACCGGATCACTGTCATAGTCCACACCAACGGGGATTTCTAAGCGACCATTACAGTTATCGTAATTCCAATTGACTACGGAGTTACTGGTTAATTCGGTGTTGGGCACCACTAAATAACTGCCTTGAAAGGTGCGAATCACTGTGGAACGGATGGAGATTTCTTTGATGTAGCCAATGTTGTTATTGAACTCAATTAAATCGCCGACTTTTAATTTACTTTCCCCTAAAATTGTTAAACCACTGACTAAGTTTTTGGTTAATTCTTGTAGACCAAAACCAATGCCGATACCCAACCCGCCAATGATCACAGCAAAGCTGGCCAGGTCAAGCCCCATGGTTTGCAAAACAACAATAAAGCCCATCGTTCCGACGCTTAAACCCGTTAGGGTGCCAATTACTTCTCGATTGCCCTCACTGACCCGCAGTTTGATTAGTAGGAAATTTTTGAGAAAATGTTTACTGCCTTTAGCGACCAGACTAACGATCGCCAGGAGCACAATCACTTGGATAATCCACCCTAGGGTGATGGTTTCCAGACCAAGGCGAAACAGCGGCACGTTCAAGGTTTCCCCTAACCAAGTGACCAAAAACTGTCCGATTTGTAAAAACTGATTGGCGATCGCCGACATACGCATTTGCCGCTATAGTGATTAGTCCCCACCTGAGACGAGAGGATAAATTGATGGCCATTATTGCCCTAAAAGCTTGGTATTTGGAACGGTATCAACCCTTAAAAGAGGTGGTGCAGCGGCCACCGGATCTACGTCTTAATCGTAATAGTTTACTGAAATCGGGACTGCGGGCGGATTTTTTAGATGACAGTCTGACGGTGCAGGGGGCAACCTGGTTTGAACGTTACTTAGCTGGGGAAACAGTGCAGTTTTATATCGAAGGCAGCGGCAGTTATACCATTGCTAATTTAGATTTAGTATCCCAGGAAATTTACTTTACAAAACAGGATAATTTCACCAGCCTCGATCCTGTCATTCTACTGGCAAGCCAAACCCACGTCCCCGCCGCCCATGACGCCATTCAATCTGTATTAACCCAGACATTGGGAGAGTTAAATCAACGTGCCCACACTGAAATCCGTTGGCAACCCCTACCCCGGTTTGCCGATGCGCCCCTGCGTCTCACGGATAGCCAACTGCGCCCCATCCGTAAATGTTTATTGCTATTGGTAGATGTGACCACCATCGCCGCCACGCCGACCCAGACCCTGGCCGATCCCCTGGTTTGTGCAGAATTGGGCTACGGACTGCATTGTAAAAAACCGGGTCAAATTATCCTTTTGCAACATCAACCCACCGCTGACCCGACGCCCCTGGCCTTTGATGTGGCCAACCACCACCAATTAATCTTCCAAGACGAAACCGATCTGCGCCAAACCCTGCCCCCAATCATCACAACTGCGTTACAACCGTTTAATTTGCTCCGTTAATCCGGCATAATCGAGTCGAGACCCTTAACCATCTTTCCCATGCAGAAACCTGACGAATTTGCGATTCATCTTTTTCTCTCCAATGGCCACCGGGAAGAAGTCCGCTTTATGACCATTCAGGAGTTTCAAAAATGGTACAGCAATGACGTTGTGCCCAAGCATGATTCCCAAGAGTTCATCACCGTTCCCATCCGCAATATCCAAGGCGAGTATATGGTTGTCCGTCCCTCGGCGATCGTGGCGATCCGGGTTGAACCGATCTTCTTTGGCAGTGTGGAAAGAATGTAGCTTTAACACCGGCACATAACCCTAACCCCGGTGTCCCGTCACGATGTAGGAAACCCGTTGGGCAATATTGGTGGCATGGTCGGCCATTCTTTCTAGGTGGCGAATCACAAGGGTCATTAACACAATGGGTTCCACCACGCCTTTAACATCCCGTTGAAACGCCAAAATATTGTAAAGCCGTTCATAGGCATCATCTACCGCATCATCCATGGTTTTGACCATTTCCCCCGCCTCGGGATCTAACTGGGTTAGGGCCAATAAACTCACATCTAACATCCGCTGGGCATGGAGAGACATTGCTGCCATTTCCGCCATACAACTGTGGGGGGTATAGCGGGTGAGTTTCATGGCAATTTCCCCTAAATCCTTGGCATAGTCCCCAATGCGTTCCAAATCCCGCACCAATTGCATCACGGCGCTTAATAGGCGTAAGTCCTGGGCCACGGGGGATTGCAGGGTTAAAAAGCTAGAGCATTCTTGTTCGATATGACGATAAAGGCGATCGATCTCCTTATCTAGCTCTTTAATTTTGCGGGGGGCTTCCAATTGATTGTCAAAGAGGGCCTGGTGGCTCATCCGAAATGACTCTTCGACCAGGGTTCCCATCCGTAGCACGTCCTGCTCTAGTCGTTTGAGGGAACGTTCAAAATAGCTCCGCTCCGGGTTATTAATTTGTTGAGATAGACTCACGAGCGTTACACCAAGGGAATAAAAATTGAGATCAAAATGAATGAATGAATGAATGATTAAGGAAAATTTAAGACAAGCAAGCATTAATAATTTAAATAGGGTTTATTAAGAATTAAGCGTGGAACCCTATCCAAGTTCCCTATCTCCACCGTCCATTACCAGTGGGTTGATGTGCTTTTAGCTAACTGTCCAGGTAGACCATAGCATCTTTTGCAGACCGACATGGTATCAGGACTAACGATGCCTTAAGCCATCCTTGGCTAATCCAATGGTTACGGTCGGATGCTAATTTGATTTGGGATTTTGGTTAAGGTCATGGACAGGTTAAAAACCCCTTAGCAATGGTTTTTAAAGGATTAAAATAATTTGGTGCTGATTATAACAATTTCTTCCTAAAACCGTTGTTAAATGGCGATCGCCGTTTGCCGATGTTCCTGATTTTTCTCAATTGTGGTGTGAATTAGACTCCCCTGAGGGAGGAGCTTCTTGGTAAACTAGGCTTCCAGTGTTGAGTGAATAGACGGTAAAGACCCATGGGTGGCCGTAAATGGCAAAGTATTAAACGACAAAAAGCACGGCTGGATGCCCAAAAAGGGAAAACCAGTACTCAATTATCGCGGGCCATTATTGTGGCGGCGCGGCAGGGATTGCCCGATCCGGCGGGGAATTTTCAACTCCGCACGGCCATTGAAAAGGCCAAGGCCTCCGGCATTCCCAATGACACCATTGAACGGGCGATCGCCAAAGGGGCGGGAACCTATGAGGATGGGGAAAGTAACTATGAAGAGATTCGCTATGAGGGCTATGGCCCCGGTGGGGTGGCCATTTTAATTGAAGCCCTGACCGATAACCGCAATCGCACAGCGGCGGATCTGCGGGCCGCTTTTAGTAAACGGGGGGGCAATTTAGGGGAAACGGGCTGTGTGGGCTGGATGTTCGAGCAAAAGGGGGTGACGTTGGTGACGGGGGAAATTTCCGAGGAAACCTTATTAGAAGCCGCGTTGGCAGGGGAAGCAGACAGCTATGATTGGCTCGATGACGAAGCCGGGGGCGGGGTGGAGGTGTTCACCAGCGTTACCAATTTGGAAAATCTCAACCAGGTGTTGCAATCCCACGGGTTAACCGTAGCGGAAACGGAACTACGCTGGATTCCGGAAAATACCATTGAGGTGACGGACTCCGACCAGGCTAAGGCCCTTTTAAAAATGATTGATACCCTAGAAGCCTTGGATGATGTGCAATCAGTCACCAGCAATTTTGAGTTAGCAACGGCGTTATTGGACTTGGCCGGGTAAGGGAAATGGGATACTAGACCCAGAACTGTCCGATCTTTACAGTATTGATTCCAAGGGGCGATCGCCGTGCAATTAACCAAAGGCTTAGAAATTGAGATTTACACGGGAAAAACAACGGGGGAAATTGTTGGCCTTTCTGATCGCATTGTGCGGGACTTAGCGGGGTTTGTGCGGGAGCCAGATAGTCGCAATGTGGAATACACCACCGCCCCCATTAATGGTTACGATCGCCTGTTGTGCGCCATTTTGAAACCCCGACGGCAGTTACGACAGTATTTGGAACAACTGGGGCCAGACTATACCCTCATTCCCGGCAGTTGTTTGGCGTTGGGCGGGACTGATACTTTTTACCGATCCGATCCCCAAAATCCTTACCATACCTATATCGAGCAGACCTACGGTACCCAGGTGGTGACGGCCAGCATCCATATTAATATCGGCATTGCTGATCCCGATCTATTGATCAAGGCCTGTCGCTTGGTGCGCCTAGAAGCCCCGTTATATTTAGCCCTGAGCGCCTCTTCTCCTTTTTTAAACGGCCAGGTGACGGGTTTCCATTCCAGTCGTTGGCAGATGTTCCCCAAAACCCCGCCCCATGTGCCCCTCTTCACCAGCCATCGTCACTTTATTGAGTGGACAGAAGCCCAACTGCGCCTCGGCACGATGCAAAATGTGCGGCATTTATGGTCAGCGGTGCGTCCCAACGGTGATCATCGTCCTTATAATCTCAATCGCTTGGAATTACGTATTTGTGATTTGGTAACCAATCCCCTGGCCCTGTTGGCGATCGTGGCGTTGTTGGAAGCCCGATTACATCAATTATTCGCCGAACCTGACCTAGATCCCCTCAAACGCAGTTCCCTTACTCCAGACGAGTTACTGGTATTAGGCGATCGCAATGAACTGGCCGCCGCTGGGGAGAGTTTAGACGCGACATTACACCATTGGCAGGATGGCCAAGCGATCGCCGCGAGGGATTGGATTGAAGCCATTTACCAAGAGGTTCTTCCCTATGCCAAACATCAAGGCTTTAGCTGTTTTCTGCCTCCCCTGTTGAAAATTCTGCGGGAAGGTAACACTGCCCAACGGTGGTTGGCGGATTATCACGCCGGTCAGAGCCTAGAAGGGATTTTGCAGGGGGCCATTCAAGAGACTGCCCAAGAAGAAAGCGCCCTCGCCCATGACCTCTGTTTACCGATCAATACCGCTGCCTACCCCGTTCTCACCGTGGCCTAACGGTCGATAAAAAATCGTTAATCTGAGTCCATCGCTCATTCAATAACTTGGGGTTATCAATTTATTGCCACCAAATTCGGCGATCGCCCCTGGACTTTATGGTCGTTTTCCCAAAAAATCATCAATAAATTGCCAAATTTCGTCATCATGGTCAAAGTTGTCCTTGTTCATCCCCAAATTCCCCCCAATACCGGCAATATCGCCCGTACCTGTGCCGCCACTCAAACAGAGCTACATTTGGTTGGCCCCCTCGGCTTTGAATTAAGCGACCGCTATTTAAAACGGGCCGGATTAGATTATTGGCCCTATGTTGACCTCCATTTTTACCCCGATTGCGAAGCATTTGTTCACCATTGGCGTCAGGTGGGGGGCAATTTGTTGGGGTTTAGCATCACGGGAACGGTTAATTTTTGGGATTATCGCTACCAACCATCGGATTGGTTAATGCTGGGTAGCGAAACAAGCGGACTACCTCAATCCCTGCGGGATCTGTGTGATCAGTTACTTTATATTCCTATGCCCCAAACGGAAGTCCGGAGCTTGAACTTAGCGGCTAGTGCGGCGATCGCCCTGTTTGAAGCTCGACGACAACTAAGACCCTCGGGCTGATTTCTTGATCAATTAGAACCCCATTGCCTCAATCGAACAAAATAACTGATAAGGAATTTCTATGGCCATGGCCACGGCTCCTTCCTTTCCGGTCAATTAAAATTCCTAATTGAAAAATCAGTTTCCGTTAATAGAGTAACCCGAACCGCTTAAGCAAAATAACCGGGAGCTACCCCCTGGGGCGCAAGGGAAAAAGCCTTGGCTAACGCGGAAAAGGGTAAGAAACAAATTCCCCAAGGGTGCGTCAACAGGGTCAGTTTACGGGCTGCCCTAATCGGTTACACTTTGTAACAATTCTGATCAAGTGACGAATTTTGGTTACTTGTCGAAAGTTTAAAAGCAGGTTACTCTTTCTTAGCAGTCTTCATTAAGTATTTTGGCTTAGTCAGATTTCGATTGAGTGGCTCAACCCTTAAACATTGAACTGACTCTCTCAGTCTAAAAACTCACGTTTTTTGTTTTTGGGCTCATTCACACACAAGGAGGTTCTTCTTGAAAGACGTACTCACCCCCCAGACGACATTGTTGATTCCTTCCCCTCTATCTGCGTCAGCTAATGGCGGCTTTTCCCCTTTGACGCCGATTCAGCAAGGACAACGGTTGGCGCGTCGCTCGGCGGCGATGGTTGGCTTGGCTTTTTCCATGGGCGCCACCAGCTTTCTCTTTGCCCCAACGGCGACAGCGACCGATAGTTCCAACCTGTCGTCCTTAGCGTCCCTCAATGATCTCTCTGCTGAATCAACGCCTAACCCGGAAAATAAAGACCAATTAGCAGCCCCCTCGGTTAAATACAAAGTTCAGGCAGGGGAATCCCTCTGGGAAATCGGGCAAACGTTTCAAGTTCCCCCCTCGGCGATCGCCGCTGCCAACCAAATTAAGGGTGACACCAACCTGAGCGCAGGGCAATCCCTAACCATTCCTAACCTCCCTGCCTCTGCTAGGGCTTCTACCCCCCAATCGGTTGCGGCATTGCCCACCGTGGTTGACCCCACCACTGTGTCGGTTCCCACTCCCCACAACGTAACGGCGGTTGATTCCGTTAATTCCCTTGGCACTCCGGCCAGTTCAACGGTCTTAGTTCCTCCCCGTGCCTTGACCGCTGCCAATCCCTCGGTGGTTAAACCCGAAGCTCAAGCGGCGATCGCCGATGTTAGTCGTCCGATTCAAGTTATTCCGGCGGAAGACCAAGGGGCGTCTACCAGTATTGAAAACACGGCCAAAGGGGTAGGCATCGACGTGACCCCGACCCGGGCGATCGCCACTCCAGCCCAAGTCACCGCTGCCGCCTATGGTGATGAACCGGTCTCAATTCTAGTCACCCCCCCCGAAGAATTCCGCCCCGTGGAAGTGGATGAAAATAACGAACCATCCCCCCTCAGCAATCCTCAATCTTCGCCGTTGCCCGATGTCCCAGAAATGGTCGCGGTTCCCTACAAAACTCAAAAAGACGACCCTCTATCCGGGGAATCCGTTTCCCTAGATACCCTGCGTCGCAATGGCATGGCCCTACCCGCCCAGCCCCAGGAAACCGCATTGAATGCCCCGATCGCCATTCCCGTAATGCCACCAGCTGCCGAAGTCCCCATGGCCAAAGCATTACCCAATGAGCCCCCAACGGTATTAGCCCCTGAACCATCAGCCATTACCCCAACCTTCCAGCCCGGCCCTCAAGTTGCCCCCGACTCTGAAGCCTATCAAGTTAAATCTGGCGATACCCTTAACCACATTGCCCGCCTACATAACCTTGATCCCGCCGAACTGAAGCGAGTAAATGGACTAAATAACGCCAATCGAATCAAAGTTGATCAAGTATTGACGATTCCTGCTCCCCAGGCTGTGGCCCTAGCTCCAGATGAGTCCACCGTTCCTGCCCTCCCCGTACCAAGCTCTACAGCAACCGTTGATAGCGAACCGGAATTGCAGTACCAAGAGCAACTAAAAGCGGAAGTCACCCAACTCAACCAAGGTCAGCCGGTGGCGATGCCCCAACCCCTTGTGGTAGCATCAACGCCCACTAGCCTAGACAAAGCCCCTGACTGGGAACAGCCAAAACCTTTGCCCGCCGATTTTAATCAGCCCCGTCAAGACTTGGCCCAACTCCAACGTCAGTATTCTCCCCAGGTAGAACGGACAAAATTTTCCACCTCTCCTTCCCAGATTATTGGCGCTGCCCCTAGTCCTGTTCAGGATTACAACAATAGCCTACAAACTCCTGTCGGTCAGGAAGTCAGTCCGGAGTTACCGCCTTTAAATACCCCCGACTTTCCCAAAGGCCCCAGTCAATTCACTGGCTATAGTTGGCCGGCTAAAGGGGTATTAACTTCTGGTTATGGCCGTCGCTGGGGTCGGATGCACCGGGGCATTGATATTGCAGGGCCCATTGGTACGCCCATTGTGGCCGCAGCCTCAGGGGAAGTGATTTCGGCGGGCTGGAATGCAGGGGGATTTGGCAAATTAGTCAAAATTCGCCATGCTGATGGCAGTATCACCTACTACGCCCACAACAATCGTATTTTGGTGCGTAAAGGCGACTATGTCCAGCAGGGTCAACAGGTGGCGGAAATGGGTAGCACTGGCCGTAGTACTGGGCCCCATTTACACTTTGAGATTCGTCCCGATGGGAAGTCAGCCATCAATCCCA
>JBJOGT010000110.1:0-4464 GCA_046048115.1 Cyanobacteriota bacterium
GGGATTGGCACTTTTCACGGTTTCCGCTACTAATTGATACTGCTGGGCAATACTCTCTAGGGTTTCCCCAGTTTTCACGGTATGGCGCTTCAATCGTTTGGCGATCGCCTCTGGACAAACATTGGTTAAGGGTAAAGGTTCTTGGGCCGGTGTCTCAATCCCGACAATCAAGATTAGGAAGGTCAATACACCCAGCCAGGGCATCAACTTATTAGAAATCGGCACTGTTAACTTCACACAATTATGATCGGTCATGGGGGTCTAGACGATCTAAAATCTCCGTCATTCTGGCTTGCCGTTCTTCCAGGCGATCGAACCGTTCATAGAAATCTGCTTGGGTAGCGTAGAAATCGGATTGGGCCCGGGCAATGCGACCCAAAAGAGCGTAAATTCCTTTGCGATCTCTTTCTAATTCAGAAATATTATGGGTTAAAGCCTCGATCGCCTTGGCATTGGAAGCAATTAGGTTTCTAAGCTCATCGTCGGTCATGGGTTTTTCCTCGGTTTAAAAATCTCCGCCATTTGATTATAAAACCCGTAAAACACTGGGAATTTCCTTCACCGCCGCTAGCTGCTGGATTTCCGCCAACGCTGCCCGAAAATTCCCTTCCCGCACATCATGGGTCACCACCACAATTTCTGCACAGCCGTCCACTAGCCCAATTTGTACCAAGGATTCCACACTCACCCCATGGTTGCCAAAGCCCATGCCCAGATGGCCAATCACCCCCGGCACATCCGCACAGAGAAAACGACAGTAAAATCGGGTTTCCAATTCACTAATGGGAGAAATTTGGCAATAATGCTGATGGGTACAACTTAACAAGGGATCAAGGGCAGGATTTTCGTCGCTGCTGGTGATAATGCCCACAATGTTGATCACATCAGAGACCACCGCACTGGCCGTGGGCCCCGCTCCAGCCCCGCGCCCGTAGAACATGACCTGACCCAGGGGATCGCCGGTGACTAAAACGCCGTTATAAACCCCATTCACATTAGCCAAGGGATGATCTTTACCAATTAAGGTGGGATGGACTCGCAGATGTAATGCTTCCGAATATTCCCCGGCATTGCCATCGGCGATCGCCAAGAGTTTAATCACAAAGCCTAATTTGTCAGCGTAGGCAATATCCACTGCACTCACGCCCCGAATCCCTTCACAGGCCACATCTTCCCGTTTGACTCGACCCCCGAATCCCAAGGAGGCCAGAATGGCAATTTTATCCGCCGCATCTAACCCATCCACATCGGCACTGGGATCAGCTTCGGCATAACCCAACTGTTGCGCTTCCGCTAAAACGTCGTCAAAGTCCGCCCCTTCAGCGGTCATGCGGGACAAAATATAGTTGGTGGTGCCGTTTAAGATGCCGACAATACTTTGAATGCGATTGGCCCCCAGGGATTGTTTGAGGGGTTTAATGATGGGAATGCCGCCCCCCACCGCCGCCTCTAGCAACACATAAACCCCATTTTCGTTGGCCGCTGCGTAAATTTCCGGGCCATACCGGGCAATGACCGCTTTATTCGCCGTCACAATATGCTTTTTATGGGCGATCGCCTTGAGAATGAGGGATCTGGCCGGTTCTAAGCCCCCCATTAATTCCACCACAATGGCAATCTCGGGATCGGTCACAATGGCGTCAAGATCCGTTGTTAATACCGACGCGGGCAAGTCCACCTGCCGGGGCTTATCTAATGACCGTACCCCCACCCGTTGAATGGTGATCGCCTTGATGAGGGGATTACGACCGGGGGGATCTTGCAAAATTTCAACGGTGCCCGTACCAACGGTGCCTAAACCCAGTAAACCAATTTTGACTGTCACAATAATCGCTCTCCCATACCTGTACTGAACGGCTGATTAATCTAGATTAGCGGCAACGGGCCTGGTGTTTAGGGAGACACCCCGGCTTAACCCTGTTTATTTTCCGCCATTCCCTGTCCTTGGCCAAGTTAGCGTTGGGGTTGCCAGTTACCCTGGAAAAATTGTTGAATTTGTTGACTGATTTCCGCTGGGGCAATGCCAAAGCCCAGATGCAACAGCAATAAAACAGCAATGACAATTATCCCCGTTTTGAATGTGGCAGCGGCGACTTTAAAGATCCAGCTTAGAACCAACCACAGGATTAGCAGGGAACTCAGGAACAAGATAATTTGCATCGTCTCGTCGGGGCGTTAACTAACGGGGGTAGCAAAAAAAGCAATGGTAATTCCTAGGGCCAAACCCACCAAAACTTGTACCGGCGTATGCCCTAGTAATTCCTTCAGCCGTTCTTCGTTGAGATTATGTTCTTCTTGGAACAGTTCATCAATTAATTGATTTAAAATCCGGGCCTGTTTCCCCGCCGCCTGTCGCACCCCCGCCGCATCGTACATGACAATCACCGCAAATAAACAGGCGATCGCAAA
The DNA here is from genome assembly GCA_046048115.1 of Cyanobacteriota bacterium. GTDB lineage: Bacteria > Cyanobacteriota > Cyanobacteriia > Cyanobacteriales > Microcystaceae > Synechocystis. The sequence continues at coordinate 2,410 of JBJOGT010000110.1, forward strand.
TTCGTTACTGCCCCACCCTTTTTGTAGCCCGACTCCCGTGGCCAAAGCCCCTACCAACGCTGAATGGGAACTGGGCATTCCTCCGGTGGAGACCAAAACCCGCAGGTTAATTTTGCCATTGCGTATCAGTTCCACGATCGCCTTAATGCCTTGGGCAGTGAAACAGGCGACGAGGGAAATGACTAAAACTTGATTGTGTAATATCGCACCAAAATCTTGCATAACAGACAATGACTAACGGCTGGGTTAAGGGAAAGGCTGGGTTGGGGTTTATAGTCTAGTCCACCATACTGCAAAACTGGTCAATTAACCCTTGGGTCTGGGGGCGAAGTAGTTCAGGGTCTACTCAGGATTAATAGCGTCGCTCAATGATATAAGTGGCGATCGCCGTTAAGGGTAAGGCAGCTTGGCCAAAGGGTTGTAGGGCATCAATGGCTTCATCAATTAACGTCTGGGCCTGCTGACGGGAGGCCTCAATGCCCAACAAACTGGGATAGGTCGCTTTTTGTGCCTTGACATCTTTACCCGCCGTTTTACCGAGTTCTTCCTGGGTTGCCGTGATATCGAGGATGTCGTCAATAATTTGAAACGCTAGGCCAATATTTTGGGCATACCGGGAGAGACGTTGTTGGGTATCGGCATTGGCACCGGCCAGAATGGCCCCGGTTAACACAGACGCTTCTAGTAAAGCCCCGGTTTTATGGGTGTGAATAAAGGACAAAGTTTCTGGGGTAATGTCGGTGCGCCCCTCGGACTCCAAATCTAAAACCTGACCCCCCACCAACCCAGCAGCCCCAACGGTTTTCCCTAGCCGGGCCACCACCTGCAACATCGCTTGGGGATCGGCCTGGGGAGTCTGGGTGACGGCAAATTCAAAGGCATAGGCTAACAGACCATCCCCGGCCAAAATGGCAATGTCATCCCCATAAACTTTGTGATTGGTGGGTTTACCCCGGCGAAAATCATCATTATCCATGGCCGGTAAGTCATCGTGGATTAACGACATGGTATGGATCATCTCCAACGCGCAAGCCGTCGGTAGCGCCAACGCCTCATCGCCGCCGCACAATTCACAGGCCGCAATACATAAAATCGGTCGCAACCGTTTCCCCCCCGCGAGGAGTGAGTAGCGCATGGCTTCATAAATTTTTTCCGGGCGGACAATCACCAATGACTGGTCAAGGGCTGCTTCCACCACACCTTTTTTTACTTGAAGATAATGGGCTAAATCAAACTCGGTTAGGGTCTGCTGGGCAACCATGCTATTACTCGATAACGGGGTAAGCCGATTCCCTTGGGAAGAATCGACCGCTAAAAGCTATTTTACAGGCAGGGCGAAAGCGTTCCAACTTCATAGCGCAAAACAGCCTGTTCCCTGTTCCCTGTTCCCTGTTCCCTGTTCCCTGTTCCCTATTCCCCCTCCTCGTCTTCATCCTCCAAATGGGACTTTGGCGATCGGGCGAAAAGTTGTTCCGACTCAGGGCATTCTTCCGAAACCAACAACTCATGGCCTAAGCGAGACACCGACGCCAACTTCCGATTCACAGAACCAATACTTTCAAGACGAACCATTTCTTCCCAAGAACAAATTTCATCATCTTCCTCTGTCTCATAACGAAACGTTACCAAATCGCCTTCGAGGGCCAAGATTTTGGCGTTTTCGATCCACCGTTGTTGATCTCGTAGATAGAGGCTGACCTCATGGCCATCAGTACAAAATTGATAAATTTTACGATGTAGCATTGACAAACTCCTAAAAATCAAAAAGGGACGGTTCACAGTCAGAAGTCACTAGTGTGATCGTCGTTTGCAGTACTGATGGGAGATTGATGCTGGGAATTTCAGAGAAAATAACATGAAAACAAGGTGGGGGAGGGGCCAAACTAAGGAAAAACGCAACTCAAGACAGGTATTTAAAAAGGGTGATCATCGAGAGGGGATGAAAAGCCTGATTTTGGGGAAAACTTACCAAAATTTTAACGCAATTCTGAAGAAATCTAAGGGGACAGGGGGGCAGAATAGAGCGGCGCTGGGGAAAAATGAGCAATGAGTTAG
>JBJOGT010000111.1:0-7214 GCA_046048115.1 Cyanobacteriota bacterium
TTCCGATGTTGCAACAATCTTTTTGGGGCTATTGGCTGGGAAATTCGGGGTTAGAGGGGCCGACAGGGGCATTTTTAAATGGGGAACCAATTCATACCAGTGCCGCCGACCCTAGCCAAAACCATTTATTTAATCTCTGTGCCCGCAGTCGAGCTATCTTTAACAAGCCTTTTCCCTGCAAAATGCGATTGATGGGGGTCGCCAGTTACAACATTCTCTTGGTGGCGGCGGGGACGGCATTGGGAGGGGCAGAGAAAACCCCGAAAATTTGGGATATTGCGGGAGCCTGGCCAGTTCTACTAGCGGCGGGGGGAGCTTTTTTATCCCTTGAAGCTGATCCCATTTTTCCCCTTACCCCTGGCCAAGACTATGGCGATCGCCCCTATCCCTGTTTAACGGCCAGCCGTCAGGATTTAATTGATCAATTTAAACCCTTAGTTTTGCCGATTTTGGACAACTAGACCAAGGAAGCAAGTCAGAAAATAAAGTTTAGGGATGGCGATCGCCCTGGCATTTTACTAGGGTTGATTGAAGAAACACTAAGCTGTGTTCAATACGTTACCTTGTTGCTAACGCATCCTACGACTAACACCCTCAATATTGAAAAGAAAATTGTCAGTTAGATTTTATTGTCAGCTCTGTCATACGTGCGGTTGAATACTTTCAATAATCATAAACACATGCCACATAAATATTTAAGAAGGTTTTGACATGCCTATTGGACAAAATTTTCTGGAGCAGTTACGCAAGGTAAGGGTGAACAAAAGAATTATCACTAGATCCATTAGGGACTTAATCAGCGATTATCAAAATAAAAAGATTGTCATTCCTGATTACCAAAGAACTTTTGTCTGGGATGAAGATAAGCAGTGTAGGTTTATTGAATCTGTTTTTATGGATATCCCCATTCCGCCCTTATTCTTTCTAAGTAGACTCGATGAAGAAAGGGAGGAGAGCATATTTGAAATTATTGATGGAGTTCAACGTCTAACAACCCTTGAACACTTTATTGTGGGACTTTTAGATAAAGATACCCAAAAATTTCACTTTCTCAAATTATTTAAGCTTGAGAATTTGGCAGATGTGAATCAATCAACATTCAATTCTCTAGCTTCTAGTATCAGCAGCCTTTTTCTAGAACGGCAACTAGATACTATTGTCATTGAGCAAGATACAGACCCTGAAATTCAGTTTGAAGTTTTCGGAAGATTGAATTTTTTAATAGTGAACGACACAAAGCATTTAAAACACCTGGACTCTAAGCTAAAAAGCTTAGTCAGTCACCATTGACAGTGATTTTTATCCGGGCGCTATTGCTATCGGAGAGAATTTCAAACACCGCAGTGAATTTCTCCCTTTAGCACCGCCTTCTGTAAAAACAAGAAGAAGGCTAGAATCTCCGATTTTGTAGAATGGGGTCAATGATCGCCAGGAACAAGCCATGAAACCAGAGTCGGATTAATGACGGACTTTTACCGTCAAAAACCTAAACGATCAAAAACCTAGGACAACGAGGCTAGGGGATCGGGAATGGCATCAGAAGGGGCTTCGAATTCTCCGGCTAGTACATATTCCAAGCGTAATTTGAGCCAAACACTAAAGGATTTGTTGGTAGTAATAATAGCGACATTGCTTTCCGGGGCTTTCGCTTTCACCGGGGCCATTTCCGGGGCATTTAAAAAGGCTGGTTGAATCACTTGCCAAAAATCTATTTCCTGATTTTTTTCGGCATAATTGCGTTGTCGTTCCTTAAGTACCTCTTCAAAGGGTTCTTCTTCGAGTAAAAATTTTTGGCTGGCTAAAACGTAATAATAAGTGGTCATAAAAAATTTAGTCTAAATCGCTCTAACTATCGCCACAGGTTATGATCTAACCCCACGCGACTTTATAACTTATCACGATTATGGGGTCAAAACGGCTGGCCTAACATGGCCAATTTCATTTCCCGCACGGCCCGCTCCATGCCGACTAAGATGGCACGACTCATAATGCTGTGGCCGATATTTAGCTCTTCCATGCCAGGGAGTTCGGCGACGGGGCGCACATTCCAATAGGTCAATCCATGGCCGGCATTGATCCGTAAATCCTGATCTAGGGCCAGTTCGCAGCCCCGGTGCAGGGCCTTTAATTCCCGTACCTGATCCTCTCCTTTGGCGTTGGCGTAACTGCCGGTGTGGAGTTCGATAAATTGGGCCTGGGTTTGGGCAGCGGCGGCTATCTGGGCTTGATCTGGGTCAATGAATAAACTGACTGGTATGTCCCTGGTTTGCAGTTCGTGGACAACTCCCAAAATATGCTCCAAATTACCAGCCACGTCTAGACCTCCTTCGGTGGTCACTTCTTCCCGCCGTTCTGGGACAAGGGTGACATAGTCCGGTTTGAGCGCAAGGGCGATCGCCACCATGTCCGGCGTGGCCGCCATTTCAAGGTTTAAATGGGTTCTGACGGTTTGCCGGAGTAGTTCCACATCTCGTTCTTGGATATGCCGACGATCTTCCCGGAGATGGGCCGTAATGCCATCAGCCCCGGCTAATTCGGCCAAGACCGCAGCGGCGATCGGGTCAGGTTCCACCGTGCGGCGGGCCTGGCGAATTGTAGCAACATGATCGATGTTGACGCCCAATGTTAACACAGCAAACCTCCAGCGGATTTCGGGGGCAAATTTAACAAGTTCGGGTTTCTGTTACACAAACTGGTTTTTAAAGTTTAAAAGAAAATGGTAGTCCGTTGGCAACCCATCTGGGCGAAATCCCAGGGCAAAAGTATCTCCAAAGTAGGTAAAGATGGAGTTGGGTCAGTTAAGCCAGTCAAGACCCTTTAATTCATTCTGGAAAAAGGGACTGTTTCATTTAATTTGAATCAACTTATTTGAATATAAGGATGTTTCCACTTTCAACCAGCAAAACTTAGAGATAATATCGGCAGTGGCGATCGCCAGCAATCATGGGAGAGGGCTTTTAACGGGAACTAAAGTAGGAGTTAGCCAGGAAGTTACACAGGGGTTAAGGGATAATCTAAGCCTCGACTCAGTAATTGGGTAAAGTCCTGGGAACCCAAGGGGCGACTAAATAAATAGCCCTGTAATTCATCGCACCCCAAATTGGCGATCGTGTGATACTCTGCCCAGGTTTCTACACCTTCGGCGATAACTTGCAGGTCTAATTGATGGGCTAGGTTAATAATCGAGGCGGTAATGGTTCCATTTTTGGGATTTTGATCAATGTCCCGCACAAAACTTTGATCAATTTTGAGTACATCAAATGGGAAACGTTGCAAATAACTTAGAGACGAATACCCGGTGCCAAAGTCATCGATCGCCACTTTAAAACCCTGATTCCGCAGACAGTTTAATTGCTGAATCGATTCTTCAACATTTTTTACCAGTAGGGTTTCTGTTAACTCTACTTCTATGTATTCAGGGGATAAATCATATTTTTTAACGCCAGTTTTTAAGCTATTTAACAACTCTCCACCGTGGAATTGTTGGGCAGAAATATTAATTCCCACCCGGACACTGGGTAAACCAAGGGATTGCCATTGATGACATTGTTGTAGGACTGATTGAATCACCCATTCTCCCAACTGGGTAATAAAACCAACTTTTTCTGCTAAAGCAATGAAATTTCCCGGAGAAATCATCCCTTTTTGTGGATGTCGCCAACGGATTAATGCTTCACATCCGACTAAATAATGGTTGGCGATCGCCACTTGGGGTTGATAGTCTAAGTAAATTTCATTATTGGGTAGTGCTTGCTCCAAATCCTGCCACAGAGCAATTTCGTCACTGGTTAAGGTAGGGTTTTTTCTCCTCTCCCCTTGGGCGGAATGACTAGAGGGTTGACTATCTTGGTAAAAGGCTGATAATTTTGCCTTTTTTTCCAGGCGACTATTGACCGCCGCTAATAATTCATCTTGCTTAAAAGGCTTTACTAGATAATCATCCGCCCCGGCATTCATCCCTGTCCGAAAATCTTGGGTTGTCCCCAATGCCGTCAGAAAAATAAAGGGAATAGCCGCGGTATCGGGATTCAATTGTAACGCTTCAATCAAGCCATGGCCGTCCATTTCGGGCATCATAACATCGCAAATGATCAGATCGGGTAACGGTGACACATTTTCCAGGAGGGCTAATGCTTCCCGACCATTGCTAGCCTGTAAAATTTCATAATCTTCTAAGCTTAGAGTCTCCCCAATCAGCTCACGAATAATAACTTCATCTTCTACGATCAGGATCGTACTCATAATTATCAGCCAGTAAAGATGGTGAGCAGTAACGAGCCAAAAAGAACTTTTGATCTTATTATGATGTCATGGGAAAAGTGAATACCAAGAAGCTTTGTCGAGGGTCTCTGAGGTTGTTAGTTATCAAAGTAACATAACCGACTTGTTTTATCGAGAAAATTCGTTCAGATTCAGAGATTGAAGGTTTAAACCCGTTCACCTTTTACCAGGACAATACGGCTTCGTCACTTTGCTCCCGTTTACGTTTGGCGTCTTTTTCAAACCAGGCAATAATCCTCTCTGGTGTTAGATCGGCGATCGCCATTTTTTCTTCGTCAGCAATGATTTGTAGAAGTCGTAGGGAAGAAATGGTCAAACGGGTCAAAAATTTCTCCGATTGACTAAGCAGGGCACCATCGACAGCGTAGGATTCTGCCGGGGTTAAAAATTGTTGGTCAGGTTGCATGATGTTTCAAAAAATGGACATCTTGTAGTCCACTGACTGGATGGACTATCTGTTTTTAACGTGCTTTACCACTGAAGTTACTATACCAGACTGCCGCCGGAGATAGCCCTCTGCTGTACCATTTTTCCCAGGCCATTTGGGATAGGCAGAGTACTACCACCATTCCCATCGTTGCCCCTACGTTGGGATGGCCATAGCATAGCCACGATTATTAAGCTTTGGTCTTCGTACAAGCAATACCATTAGCGATCGCCGTTATGGGGTTGGCCATGGTGGGGGAAAAGCCGAGAATGCCGGGATCACGGTGTTCAAAAATCAAGTGTTGATCCGCATCAAATAAAAACGTGCCGCCCCGTTGGGTAATATAGCGGGCATCGGGGACATAGGTAGACCAATTCCCTAACACTTCAATCATGTTCCGCAGGCGCAGGGTGGCCAATTCAAAGGGGCGTTGAAAGCCTTTTCCCCCGGCCAATGCAAACACCGACCCTGTCACCGTGGGGAACGGGGAGAGTTTCACAGATTCTTGATCGCCGATGAGTTGGGGCGCTTGGCGATCGCCGGTATAACCCCGGAACACTTCTTTGAGGGTGCCCGGACTACCAATGCCAGCACACATTAACAGCAAATTGAGCCAGACGGATTGTTGGGACGTTAACCCCGGCCAGGTTCGGCTCAAACCTTCATATAGTCCCAATTGACGATGGAGTTGGGCACTGGGATCAATCCACAAATTTTCCGGGGCAAAACCCGTGTAGTCACAAAATTTTTCCCCAGAACGGCGATCGCCAATGCCCACCGCCCGCACTTGAATGTGGTTTTCCCTCAGAAAAGTGTTAGATCTTTTTAACCACCAGGCATATTCCAAGCTGTCAAAATCCCCTAACTGGGGCCATACCAAAACTAATAGGGGTTTCGAGACATCACAATCCTGTAAGAGAGGGACTTGCTCCCCACCACTGACTTGGGTTAATTCGGTTTGGGCTAACTGGGAATAAACGTCCATGGGCTTCAGCATTTAGGAATGGGGAGAGAGGGAAACGGGGGCGATCGGTCGGAGTTGATAATACTGTTGCAAAATTTCGTACAACTGGGGATGGTTTTGGTGCAATGCTTCTCCCTTTTCCAAAAAGGTTTCTGTCACCACCGCAAAAAACTCGGCGGGATTCGTGGCCCCGTAGGGATCAATCACCGTCGGAATGCGATGTTCCAATTGACTCAAGAGTTGTTGATATTCCGCCGTAAACACCGATCGCCAGCGTTGATAATCCTTGGTTTTGGCTAACTTGGGCACCCCATTCATCCCCCCGTCCCCCATATCCAACTGGTGGGCAAACTCATGGAAAATGACATTATGCCCGTCCTGCCACCGTTCCAAATCCCAGGCGATCGTCCCCCACGCTAAAATCACCTGTCCCGCTTTACCCCAGGATTCCCCGGAAACTGGCACTTGGCGTTCTTCCAAAATATGTTCAGCAACGGCTTGGGTTTGTTTAACCTGAAAAGCATCGGGGTACACCAGAATGGAATCGAGGCGGGGATAGGGATTACTGCCCAGATTTAGGGATAAATAACAGGCTTGGGCCGCAATAATCAGGCGCACTTCAGGGGTAATCACAAAACCTTGACAGCCAATGAATTGTTTTTGTTTGAGAAATAGGTGAATTTTGGCCTGTAACCGTTGTTGTTGGGGCAGGGATAAATGGGAATAAAACGGTAATTGCTGACTCAATAATTGTTGCCATTCTTCGGCGATCGCCTGATTGCAGAGTTGGTTTTCCCGCCAATCTAACCAGAGGGGAAAACCCCAAATATAGGCAATAATACCCAATAAAATCGTGATCACAATGGCGGTAGGAATCATCTTAATTTCACAACAATTCGCGTTAATGGGTCATGGTGTTAATTTGATTCACAAACGCTTCATGATCAACGACAGGCTTCGCAATATACCCCTCTGCTCCGCTTTCGGTGAGTAATCTTTCCCGATCGCCGGCCATGGCGTGGGCTGTGACTAGAATAACGGGAACCTTGGCGGTATCAGGATTTTGCTTGAGTAACTGGGTGATTTGAATGCCATTGTAAGCCTGCCCTTGGTAATGACTCCGACAGAGGGAAACATCCATCAAAATCACGTCCACCGCCTGATCTTTTACCAATTGGAGCACCTCCGCCACATCCTCTGTGCCTTTGACCGTAAAACCACCCCGTTTGGTGAGAATTTTCGAAAAAACCCGGAAATTCATCGGATCATCTTCAACAATTAAAACCGTTGTCATGACAATATCCCAGCAAAATCGAGGGGAGAATAGATCCTCCTCAATGCTACCATTGGCCGCGAAATGACGAACGCATAGGCTTCTAGCTTCATGGCCAGACAACATAACCCCATCGGTCACATTATTCCGACAGATTTACACCAAGAAATGGAACGTTCCTATTTGGAATATGCCATGAGCGTCATTGTGGGGCGGGCGTTACCCGATGTGCGGGATGGACTGAAACCGGTTCACCGTCGCATTTTGTA
>JBJOGT010000112.1:0-4426 GCA_046048115.1 Cyanobacteriota bacterium
CCCCTAAATAATAGATAGGGTTACGGGTGCCAAAGGCCGTCACGGCCCCAAACGCCCCATCCCCATCCAGCACGTTCACGGTATCGGTGAAGTCATCAAACGCGCCCCCGGCCGCCAATGTCCAGAATTGTAGATTCTCGTTAACCGCAAAGTTATAAAACAAGACTTCCACTGCCAAATTACCATCGTTGGGTTGAGTGGAACCTAAAACGGGCTGGAATGTCCCCGCCACTTCGCCATAGTCGGGAATGGTGCCACTGGCTAACCGAATATACAGGTCATCTTCGCCGGTAAAACTGGTGTTGAGTTCTAAGCGGGAACGATAGCCAAAGGTGGGGACTTGGGGAATAGTTTCTGTGCCTTCATTTTTTTTGCCGCCCACAATACCGCTGATGGCCATGACCACTTCACCGCTTAATTTGGTGGTGGTGGAAAATTGGTGATCTTCTAAAAAGGCAGTGCGGGCTTCAAGGTTATCCAGGCGGGCCCCCAGGGCAGCCAATTCCGCTTCAAATTCCTGCATCAGGCGTTTTAATTTGTCGATGTCTTCCCGCAGAACAGCCACGTTTTCTTGGATTAACCGTTCCATGACGTTCATACAAGCATTCAAACCCGCCGCAAATTCCCAACGACTCAAGGCTCGATCGCCCCTAAATGTTCGGTCAGGATAACCCACAATACAGCCATAGCGTTCCACCAAACTTTTGAGGGCTTCATAGGCCCAGGCGGTGGGTTGCACGTCCCGCAGTTCCGACACCGAGGTAATTTGGGCCAGGGGATCGGGGTCTAAATCGAGATCTAACCAGTTATCCCTAGTTTGGGCCTGAACAGATTGATAACCCATAGCGGCGATCGCCAATGAGATCAGCGTTGCCGACCAGAATAAGCGCTTCATGAATAAAACCTCACACCTAAAATTGAAATTCTGAAAAGTCTAACAGTACGGGAATGAAGAATCTATGCCCCTCCACGGCTTGGGGATGCTTTGATAATGATTATCATAATCACAAGAGTCTAGGAGCGTCAATGGCAGTTCAAAAAGCAACGAGGGATTAAAGTGACTTCCCGTGATTAAAGTCCCGGTTAACCCCTTCCGCTTTCAGCGCCTTCCCCAAGGAAGGATCATATTTATTTCCTCCTGGGGGGAATTAAGGGGGGCGCAAATTATGGTTGGGGGGGTATTCGAGCAGACAAATTAGGACTGGAGTATGGAGGAGGAAGGGGGTAAAAAAAGCGCCCCAGTCGGGTACGCTGTGTAAAAAAGTAATACTAAAAAGATGCTAGCAAAGATAGAAATTTCTGTGACCTCCGAAACGGAGTGGACAAAGCACATCACAATGGTGCAAGAAGCAGAAAGCTCATGTGGTCTAGTTCGGTCAACACTGGTGTTGTTGCAGTATCTGGGCAAATGCCTTCTAGAAGAAGAAATAAGGCGACGAGATGAAAAGTGTAAACCGACTCATCCATGTCCCTACTGTGGCAGTCGTTTAGAAAGCAAGGGACTGGTGCCTCGAAGGGTGACGACTTTACTGGGAAAAATCAAGATAAATCGTCGAGTCTATCGCTGTCCGAAAGGATGCAAAGGCACCCATATCGCCTTGTTGGACAGGGAATTGGGGGTTGAAGCCCACCAACAAACCTCTTGGGAAGTCAAATACTTGGGGACTCTTCTGTGTCTGTTTGTGCCCTATGCCTTTAGGGGGTAGTGTTCAAACCGCATCCCAAAGAGGCTTTGGGTCACTTGACACTTTTCCTCTGCTACGACACTGGGTTTTTAAACAGCTTGGAGGGCGCTGGAGAAACTTCATTTAGGGTTGTGGCGGAATAAGCCCTTGCATCGTCGGGGTTAAGGTAAAGCATCTGGACACCTAACTGCTCCCGTTTGAAGAGACTGCCCATTTCGTGGGTGGTGAAAAAAGTGTCAAGTCAATCCTGTGTCGAATAGCCTCACTAAGCCCTCCAGATGAGCACTACCAGAGAAGGGACTAATCCTGTTTTTTCTACCCCCCTATTGCTCTGAAATGAATCCGATTGAAGGGGAGTGGCATCAGTTGAAAGCCCACGAAATATCAGGGCAGATGTTTGACAACGCTTACGATTTAGCGATGGCAGTCGAAGCTGGCATAGAAAATTGATATCTAGCCCAAGGCTACGATGTGTCACGTTTTACATTTAATTGTGCCTAGCTACTTAGATCGGTCTGATTGCTAACATAACAAAGCAACAATTTGATCTCCCTTCTGCCCTTCACTATGACTTTTCTGTTGACCAACGATGATGGCATTGATGCCCCTGGAATTAAAGCCCTGTATGAAGCATTAGACCGGCGGGGGGTCTGGGTGGCGCCCATCCTCCAACATTCTGGCTGTGGCCACCGTGTTACCACCGATGTCCCGATTACCGTCGAAAAACGAGACAGCGATCGCTATGCCGTCCATGGCACCCCGGCGGATTGTACACGGTTAGGTTTGACGCATTTTTATCCCGAAACGGAATGGGTGATTGCGGGCATTAACGCCGGAGGTAATTTAGGTATTGATATGTATTTGTCGGGTACGGTGGCGGCGGTGCGGGAGGCGGCGATTTTGGGCAAAAAGGCGATCGCCATTTCCCATTGGATTAATCGACCGTTAACCATTGATTGGGCCTGGGCCAGTCGTTGGTCGGCGATCGTGTTGGATGTATTGTGGCAAAAACCCTTACCGCCCCAACATTTTTGGAATGTTAATCTGCCCCATTTAACCCCCGACGACCCCGATCCAGATCTGATTTTTTGTGAACCGAGTCGAGATCCTCTCTTGGTGGAATTTAAGGTTGAAGGAGATGTTTTCCGGTACCAGGGAGAATATAGCCAGCGTCCCCGGCAACCGGGATCGGATGTGGATATTTGTTTTGGGGGCAACATTGCCATTACCCAACTGCGAATTTAATTGGACTAATATCCCATTCTGCAAATTTTCCCGATGGTTAACCCTGCGGTGCTAACGACTTTTGGTGTACTCAGCCTGATGTTGGGGTCTTGTCAGCCTTCATTGATGCGGACGTCTCCCCTTGCCGCCCAAGAATTAATCTCAGCAAACGATCAACCTGATTTTTCCGCTACTAGCCGGACAACCTGGCCCTTTGAACCGGCAAAAGACACCTACGATCGCCGTTCTATGTTGGATTTGCGGGCGTTAAATGAGGCGATCGCCGGAGAATCGGGGTTTGTGAAATTATCAGCAGACGGGGAAAGTTTCGTTAAGGGCAATGGAGACCCCCTGCGGTTTTGGGGGGTAAATATCAATAGCAAACGCCTCAACGATCAGCAATTACGGGATCAAGCCCGGTTCCTCGCTAAGCGGGGCGTTAATTTGGTGCGACTCCATGAATCCCTTGTGCCCAAAACCCCGGAAGCAAAATTCACAGAGATTGATCCCCACACACGGGAACGGATTTGGCGCACGGTGGCGGCGATGAAACCAGCGGGGATTTACGTCACCATTTCCCCCTATTGGGCCCATGCGGTCAAACCCCAACCCCATTGGCCTGTTCCCCAAGGTAGTCAAAATTTATCAGGATTACTATTTTTTGATCCTAAACTGCAAACGGCCTATCAAGCCTGGTGGCGGGCGCTATTGGAACCCGTTAATCCCTACACCGGCATTGCCCTCAAAGATGACCCGGCGATCGCCTACTTGCATTTGCAAAACGAGGACTCATTATTGTTTTGGACAATGCAGCAATTACAAGGGCAAGATTTAAACCAGTTAAGCCAACAATATGGACAATGGTTACAGCAAAAGTATGGATCATTGGCTAAGGCTCAGGGCTATTGGGGGAAAAAGGCAACATTACCAACGGATAACCTCGCATCTGGTCAGGTTGCCCTCTATCCCATTTATGAGTTAACCAAACCCATTAATCCCAATAGTAATAAAGGAAAAAGACTGGCGGATCAAACCCAATTCCTCACGGAAACCATGGTTAAATTTAATCAACAAATGGTGGAATTTCTGCGGGAAGAGGTAGGGGTTAAGCAATTAATTAATGCCAATAATTGGCGCTCTGCTAGTACACCATTGTTAAATGATGCGGAACGCTATAGCTACACTCCCACCGAGATCATTGGGGTTAATCGCTATTACAGCGGCGGCGGTCATCAAGGGGAAAAATCCGGTTGGGCCATTCTCAACGGCGATCGTTTTGCCAATCAGTCAGTTTTGTTTGATCCCCTCGCGTTTCCCCTCACCCTTAAACAAGTAAATAATCATCCCCTGATTGTTTCCGAAAGTTCTTGGGTTCCCCCCTTGGGCTATCAGTCGGAAGGGCCACTCTTAATCAGTGCCTATCGATCCCTGTTGGGTATTGACGGATATGACTGGTTTGCGATGAAAGAACCCCAGTGGCGACAACCCTCATCGGCCAATGGTTATTTACCGTCCCT
>JBJOGT010000113.1:0-3382 GCA_046048115.1 Cyanobacteriota bacterium
CCAGTCGGGTCATTGTGGCCACCTCCGATCAAGCCCAGCGTCTTACGGTGATCGGTTACGGCGCTGAATGGATGTCGGCGAAAATTCTGGCCCAGGCGATCGAGCAAAGTCGTTCCCAGGTCAAGCAACAGCAGCGTCAACGTCAACGGCGATCGCGCCGAGACCCCCTACGCAATGGCTCCCAAAGCCGTGGCTGGGTCAGCAATCAAGACCCGTCAGTGCAGGACAAACTCAGTCAGTGGCGTTACGGTATGGACTAAGCTAAAAGTTTTTCGTTCCATCGGGGTTGACAGGGTCTCATCCTTGTCGCTATATTTAAAAACGTCTGAAATAACGCAGTGTTACTCAGCTTACCTAGCCCCCATCGTCTAGAGGCCTAGGACACCTCCCTTTCACGGAGGCGACAGGGATTCGAATTCCCTTGGGGGTATTTTAAAATAATTGAGCCTTTACCTGGGATCTCTAATTAGTTTAGGCGGGAAGATTTCATTAGTTATCACCCCTCTGTGAGGCTACTGAAGGAGTTGGAAGTTTGGGACAATTCAATGGAGTTTCCCCCGCCAACTCAGCATCAGAGTCAAGTTGATTTTTAAACGATGGCAGGATAAAAGCCGTCCTCTTGGGATTACTGTAACCCATCACTCAAGGATTCATGCTTCGTCGCTTCTTACTTGTGATCTCCCTAGGGTTGAATCTTGGCTCAGATTTTCTCTGGGTTAAACCGGCGATCGCCCAAGTTGAACCAGAATTTGTTGCCCCGGTTCGTTTAAAAGTGGGTGTGGCAGGCGCTCCCCCCTTTGTCATTTATGGAGATAAGGAAACTGATCCTATTAACGGCATTAGCCTGGATGTGTGGCGCGATATTGCGGGTACCCAGGGATGGGAGTCAGAATATGTCCCCCAACAATCGATCAGTGAAGCATTGCAGTCCCTAGCAGACGGACGCCTGGACATTTTGATTGGGTCAATTAGTATTACCCCCGACCGGGTCAAGTTGCCAGATGTTAGCTTTACCCAGCCCTATTTTGGTAGTAGTGTGGGGGTGATGATCCTCCAAGAGCACTCCACACTATGGAATCGGGTCGCGCCGTTTTTTGGCATTACAGCCCTATCTTCGGCGGGAATTTTAACCCTGCTTTTATTTATTGTGGGTAATTTAATCTGGTTGGCAGAACACCGGCAAAATCCTGAACAGTTCGCCCCTAACTATTCAGACGGATTACAAAATGGTATGTGGTTTGCTTTGGTAACCCTAACAACAGTGGGCTATGGCGATCGTTCCCCAAAAACGAAAGTGGGGCAGTTAATTGCCAGTGTTTGGATGATTGTAGCGTTGTTGAGTTTTTCATCCATTACGGCGGGGCTAGCTTCTGCCTTTACCGCGGCGATGTCCGAATCAGCGGCAGAACCGTCTCTGCAAACCCCAGATGATCTTAAAGGAAAATCAGTCGCTGTAGTAGCGGATACCACGGCTGTGGGTTGGGCAAATTTTTATCAAGCAGATATTTGTTTGACGTCTAGTTTAGAGGCAGCCGTAAAACTGTTACAACAAAACCAGGTTGATGCCATCATGTTTGATCGCCCAGTGCTGGTTTATTATGCCAATCAACACCCCGAGTTGAATTTAATGACGACCGCCATTCGTATTGCGTTAGAACCCTATGGATTTGTGTTGCCAGTAGATAGTCCCTTGGAAAAACGCATGAATGTACAACTTTTAAATTTGGTTTACAGTAAAGAAATGGCTATGTTCATTGAACGCTGGCTTGGTAAGGGATTTCCCCAAGCAAACCGCCTCTAACAAGTTAATTGCTCAGGAAGAAAAATGACCAAACCATCCGTGATAGTTGTCGGAGGGGGAATTTGCGGGTTGCTTGCCGCTACGGTTTTGCAACGCCAAGGTTTGACCGTAACGGTGTTAGATAAAGGCCGGGGCATTGGGGGGCGTTTGGCATCGCGCCGACTCCGCCATGGCAATGGGGTGGGTTGTTTTGATTTTGGCACACAATACTTTAAAGCCCAGGCTCCTAAATTTCAGTCTTGGGTTGAAGAATGGATAGCGGCAGAGGTGGTAACGGTTTGGTCGGAGGGGATGCCGACGGCAAGTGGCACAGAACGCAGCCAGGGTGTCAAGCTTTATCGGGGGCAACCGAGTAACCGCAGTATTGCCCAGTATTTGGCAAAAGACTTGAATGTGATTAACCGGGAAAGAGCCGTACTTGTAGACTGGAGGGGGCGACAATGGTACGTTCATGGGGAGTCGGGGCATTGTTATCAAGCTGATTGCTTAATCCTAACGCCACCTTTGCCACAAACCCTAGCCCTACTAGAGACCTCGGCGATCGCCTTACCCGAGGCGTTACACCATCGGTTTCAAGGGATTCATTATGCCCCTTGCATTACCCTACTCGCCCTACTAGAACATCCCAGTCAAGTGCCTTATCCCGGTGGTCTTTGGTTGGCCGGGGAGCCTTTGGCCTGGATTGCCTGTAACACCCAAAAAGGCATTTCCCCAGACGGTTATGGGGTAACCATCCAAGCTGGCCCTGCTTTTAGCCAAACTCATTTAGAAACAGACCCCGAGGAGGTGACGGCTTTCATGCTGACGGCGGCAGATCCTTGGTTGGGTTCCCCCGTGTTGATGACCTATCTACACCGTTGGCGTTATAGCCATCCCTTGAATTTTTACGATGATTCTTTTGTTTATGGAGAATTTCCGGGGCCTATTTATGTTGGCGGTGATGCGTTCTTGCTGGGCAAAGTCGAAGGGGCCGCACTATCGGGGTTGGCGATCGCCGATGATTTGTTGACTAAAGTCAATGTCCAGAGTGGCCCGATTTTTCGCTAAGATTCATTGATGTTGAATTGTTTGGAAGGCAGTGATCCACCCATGGGAGAATCAAAACGACGTAAGGAAGCCCTCGGCGATCGCTACGGTCAAGATCAGCGCATTGTGGAATGGTTGCCCCTCACGAAACGCCAAGCATCGGATTTTTATACCTGGACAACTAAAGGCGCATGGATTGGCATTGGCGTCATGGCTGGTATCTGGATTACGGTACGTTTTGTGGGGCCGACCTTTGGCTGGTGGACTGTCCAGTAAGCGTGTCAAGGAAAAAGTGCCTGGGTGTCCCAATACTGGTCTGCTGTCAAGCAATAGCGGGTCAAATCAGCAATTCCAAATTCAGAATGTAGCCCGGTAGTGTTCACCTGGATGTATTAAATGGCAAGTAGTTGCGGGGATTGACTTGACACTTTTTTAAAATGTCTCAGGGGCATGACGGTCTGAAATACGGGAGGAAAACCCAAAATGGTGTAGGGGTCGTCAGACCCTAAAATAGCGTGGAGATCGACCCCTGCTTCGTTTATCAGTGATGTGCCA
>JBJOGT010000114.1:0-2986 GCA_046048115.1 Cyanobacteriota bacterium
CGTTTACTAGCCACGGATTTCCCCTACAGTGCCCAAATTGGTTTATGGTCACCGGAATTGGTGGTCAGTCAAGGATTATTGAACTTACTCTCGCCCCCCCATCTAGCGGCAGTCCTGGCCCATGAAAACGCCCATGTTTTTTATCGGGATACCTTGACCTTTTTTATCCTGGGCAGTTTACGACGCTTAACCTTTTGGTTGCCCCAAACCGAAGCATTATGGCAAGAACTCCTCTGGCAACGGGAATGTCGAGCGGATCGTAAAGCAGCAGAACGCTGTGATCCCTTAGTTCTAGCAGAAGCCTTAGCCCTAGTCGCCCAAGCCACTATCACCGAAGACGTGATGCCCCTCGCGGTTCCTTTTCATCGCAAAGGCGATCGCCTATTGGCCCGTATTGATCAGTTATTAGCCTTGCCTCCCCAAGTTTCATCTTCACCGAAAAACCATTACTGGGTTTCCTTTGGCTTTTTGGCGATCGCCTTTTTACCGTTACTGTTTATTCCTTTGCACATTAAGTAATGGCTAATATTAGTGAGTACAATGGTTGAGATCAATTCCCCTGCCCCTAGCTTTTCCGCTCCTAACGCCCAAGGGCAAAGGATTTCCCTTTCGGATTTTTCGGGTCAATGGTTAATTTTCTATTTTTATCCCAAGGATAATACCCCTGGTTGCACTACAGAGGCGATCGCCTTTAGCGAGAAATTAGCTGAATTTGCGGCGTTGAATGCCAAAATTGTCGGCGTCAGTCCCGACTCAGAAAGCAGTCATGGCAAGTTTATTGATAAACATCAGCTAACCATTGAATTAATTAGTGATCCCGATCACCAGATTGCTGAAGCCTATGGGGCTTGGGGGCTAAAGAAATTCATGGGTAAGGAATATATGGGCATTATTCGTTCGACGTTTTTGATTGATCCCAGCGGCAAAGTTGCCAAAATTTGGTCAAATGTGCGGGTTAAAGGTCATGTAGATAAGGTGTTGCAATCTCTGCAAGGGTTGATCGCTGAATAAACTCCAAAACTGACCCTGATTTTCCCTAGCGATCGCTGGATTGATTAGTACTTAATACTTATGCTAGACCTTCCTTCCCTGACTAAATATTCCCGTTCCTTTAATATTTGGACCACCGCTAGCTGGGCGATCGCCGTTTGGATTGCCATCCCTGTTTTGTTTGTGATGTTGGGTCTATTCCAGTGGCAGGGGGAAATTTGGCAAGAACTGGTGGAAACGGTGTTAGCGGACTATGTTATTAACTCCCTTTGGTTGATGGTGGGCGTGGGCGCGGGGGTGTTGATCCTGGGCATTAGCACTGCCTGGCTCGTAACGATGTGTCGCTTTCCCGGTGCCCGCTGGCTGGAGTGGGCATTACTGTTACCCCTGGCTACCCCCGCTTACCTATTGGCCTACAGCTACAGCAATATGCTGGATTTTTATGGCCCTGTCCAATCCTGGTTGAGACCGCTGTTTGGTTGGGAATCCGCCACGGATTATTGGTTTCCCAATATTCGTTCCCTCTGGGGGGCGATCGCCATGTTGGTGCTAGTCCTGTATCCCTATGTTTACCTCCTGGCCCGATTAGCCTTTTTGGAGCAGGGAATTTGTACCCTGGAAGCTAGCCGTTCCTTGGGGTGTAATCCCTGGCAGAGTTTTTATCGAGTCGCTTTGCCCTTGGCCCGTCCGGCGATCGCCGCTGGGTTGGCGTTGGTGTTGATGGAAACCTTAAATGATTTTGGTACGGTGCAATTTTTTGGCGTTAATACCTTCACCACGGGGATTTATCGTACCTGGTTTGGCTTTGGGGAACGACAGGGGGCAGTACAACTGGCAGCGGTGTTAATGATCTTTATTTTCGGCTTAATTCTGTTAGAACGCTGGTCTCGGCGTCAGGCGAAATTTTATCAACCCAGTAGCCCCCAACAATATTTACCCCGGTATCAACTCTCGGGTTTGCGGGCGATCGCCGCCCTAGGATTTTGTTTACTACCCTTTAGCCTGGGGTTCATTGCCCCTGCCCTTTATTTATCCTACTTGACCCTTTCCTATGCCCAAGAAAGTAATAACTTTCTGCAATTAGCCTCCCACAGCTTGATCTTGGCTAGCATCACAGCGGCGATCGCCCTGGCATTGGGGTTGATTTTAGCCTATGGCCAGCGCCTCAGTCGTCAACCCCTAACCTACGTCGCTGTTCGGCTCTCCGCCATGGGTTACGCTGTCCCGGGATCGGTCATTGCCGTTGGGGTATTAGTACCCGCTGGCCAGTTTGATAATTGGTTCGCCGACTGGTGGCAACGCCAATGGGGCGGAGAAATGGGCTTAATTTTAAGCGGCACCATTACCGTTTTGGTTTATGCCTATTTAGTGCGTTTTCTCGCCGTCGCCCTAGGTTCTTTGGATAGTAGTTTGGGCAAAATTAAACCCAGCCTTGATGATGCCGCCCGCAGCCTGGGTAAAACCCCCACGGAAATCCTTTGGCAAGTGCATACCCCGTTGATGAGCGGTGGTTTACTAACGGCATTAATGTTGGTATTTGTGGACGTGATGAAGGAATTGCCCGCCACCCTGGTTATTCGTCCCTTTAACTTCGACACCTTGGCAGTGCGGGTCTATCAATATGCCTCCGATGAGCGCTTAATTGAAGCCGCCGCCCCCGCCTTAACCATCATTATCGTGGGCATGTTACCAGTGATTTTTCTGAGTGTACAAATTGCCCGTTCCCGCCCAGCGGAACCCAAACTTTAGGCCGCGTGATAGCATCTGGAGCAACCGGCTTTCAGGGTTTTCGTTACTAACTTTAGGGAATTATGGCTACCGAAACTCAGCCACGGATATCCACAAATCACCATCCATTGTTGTTGGATGTGAGCAATGTCGCCTTAACGGTTTCGCCAGAACACTTTGATCAGCTTTGCCGTGACAATCCGGATTTACGACTGGAATTAACTAAGGACGGGGAATTGATCGTCATGGCACCAACGGGGGGAGAAAG
>JBJOGT010000115.1:0-6699 GCA_046048115.1 Cyanobacteriota bacterium
GAATCAATAAAGGACAGGGCGAATTCACCATAACGTTGGGGAAATTTTTCTCGCCCTTGTTTGCTCAGTTGATAGACAAATTGGGGACGACCTAACCCCCGTTGGGATACTTGATGCTCAATTAACTGGTCAGTTTCTAAATCTTTTAAATGCCGTCGGATCGCCTGGGGACTAACCGCCAACGTTTCTGCCAAGGCGATCGCCGACGCCTGACCTTTTTTAAGTAAGTAGCGTAGGATATCTTCTTTTGTCGAAGTGGAATGGCTCATGGCAATAACAAGCAGAAAGACGACGGGAAAGACAGAAAAATCATAGCGGATGGGAGGGATAATGAGTCCAGTCAACCGAAGGGACGTAAGATAGGTATTGCTACTCAGGCAGTCCCCAACCAGACCAATTCTCCATCGACTTTGACAACATTGTAGTTGCTAATCTATTCTAGAATAGAATTAAACAACAAATTGATTGTTTAAATCCTCTCCCTTGAGAATTTATCTTGCCCCCTGCCAGTCTCCTCCCGTCTAGGCAGCCCCCCAACCGTTTTTCAGGAGAACACTGAATTCGATGAGTGCCACCATAGTCAAAACCCTAGTCAACCAACCCTACAAATACGGCTTTGTTACCGACATTGAAGCGGACGCCATTCCCCGTGGCCTCAGCGAAGACGTGATCCGGTTGATTTCTGCCAAAAAGCAGGAGCCGGAATTTATGTTGGAATTTCGTCTGCGAGCCTATCGCCATTGGTTGACCATGACTGAACCAGAGTGGGCCGCGGTAGATTACCCCGCCATTGATTACCAAGATATTATTTACTACTCTGCCCCTAAACAAGCAAAGAAAAAATTAGGCAGTTTAGACGACGTTGATCCGG
Source organism: Cyanobacteriota bacterium (assembly GCA_046048115.1). GTDB lineage: Bacteria > Cyanobacteriota > Cyanobacteriia > Cyanobacteriales > Microcystaceae > Synechocystis. The sequence goes on from JBJOGT010000115.1 coordinate 872, forward strand.
CTTTGTTGGAAACCTTTGAAAAATTAGGGATTCCCTTATCCGAGCAAAAACGGTTAAGTAATGTGGCGGTGGATGCTATTTTTGATAGCGTTTCCATCGGTACGACCTTTAAAGAAAAGTTAGCGGAAGACGGCGTTATTTTTTGCTCCATTTCTGAAGCACTGCAAGAACATCCTGAACTGGTGAAGCAATATTTAGGCAGTGTTGTCCCCAGTGCCGATAACTTTTTTGCCGCCTTAAATGCAGCGGTCTTTAGTGACGGATCTTTTGTGTTCATTCCCAAAGGCGTTAAATGCCCGATGGAATTGTCCACTTATTTTCGGATCAATAGCGGCGATACAGGACAATTTGAACGGACGTTAATTGTGGCTGAAGAAGGGGCCTCGGTCAGCTATCTGGAAGGGTGTACGGCTCCCATGTATGACAGCAATCAACTCCACGCCGCAGTGGTGGAATTAGTGGCCTTGGACAATGCTGAAATTAAATATTCCACGGTGCAAAATTGGTATGCCGGAGATGAAAACGGTAAAGGCGGGATTTACAATTTTGTGACCAAGCGGGGTCTGTGCAAAGGGGTTAATTCTAAAATTTCCTGGACGCAGGTGGAAACGGGATCGGCCATTACTTGGAAATATCCCAGTTGTGTACTGGTAGGGGATAATTCCGTTGGGGAATTTTATTCTATTGCCTTAACCAACAATAAGCAACAGGCGGATACGGGCACGAAGATGATTCACATCGGTAAAAATACCCGCAGCACGATTATTTCCAAAGGGATTTCCGCTGGTAAATCCGCCAACAGTTATCGCGGGTTGGTCAAAATGGGCCCTAAAGCGAGTGGTGCCCGCAATTATTCCCAGTGTGATTCCATGCTCATTGGCGATACCGCAGCGGCCAACACATTTCCTTATATCCAAGTAGACAATAACACTGCTAAAGTCGAGCACGAAGCCTCCACATCTAAGATTGGTGAAGACCAACTCTTTTACTTTGCCCAACGGGGTATTTCCGAGGAAGATGCGGTCTCAATGTTGGTCAGTGGCTTTTGTCAGGATGTGCTCAATGAGCTGCCGATGGAATTTGCCGCGGAAGCCGACAAGCTTCTGAGTCTCAAACTCGAAGGAACCGTTGGCTAAGTTTTTTGAGACAACTTCCCATTATTACAGCCCTGTAAAGGGCTATTTTTAAGCCTTATCTTTTTTAATTTAGTCATGAGTAATGCAATTTTGTCGATTAAAAATCTCACTGCTGCTGTTGACGGCAATACGATTTTAAAAGGAGTAGATTTAGAGATTAAGCCTGGGGAAGTTCACGCGATTATGGGGCGTAATGGTTCCGGAAAAAGTACTTTATCAAAGGTAATTACGGGGCATCCTGATTATCAAGTAACCGGCGGCGAGATTGTTTATCAAGGACAGGATTTATTGGCGTTAGAGCCGGAAGATCGGGCTTTGGCGGGAATTTTTCTGGCCTTTCAATATCCTTTGGAAATTCCGGGGGTCAGCAATTTAGATTTTCTCCGCATTGCCTATAACGCGAAGCGCAAACATCAGGGATTAGAAGAGTTGGATACGTTTGATTTTGAAGATTTAATTCACGAAAAATTGGATGTGGTGAAAATGAATCCAGCGTTCTTGGAAAGGAGTTTGAACGAAGGCTTTTCCGGGGGCGAGAAAAAACGCAATGAAATTTTACAGATGGCAATTTTAGAGCCGACATTGTCGATTTTGGATGAAATTGATTCGGGATTAGATATTGATGCCTTACGGATTGTTTCGGAAGGGGTGAATTACTTGAAAAATCCCACTAATGCAACGTTAGTGATTACCCATTATCAGCGGTTATTAAATTACATTATCCCCGACCATATTCATGTCATGTATGATGGCAAGATTGTGATGAGTGGCGGTAAGGAATTGGCGTTGGAGTTGGAAGAAAAAGGCTATGACTTTTTAGATGAGCAGGCTTTAGCCACAGTTTAAGGTTTTTGCTGATTACTGTTCACTAATTTTGTTGTTTATCATGGCCGATCGCCATCGCCACCACTAAGGAACTGCTATGACTGCCATTGTGTTAGAAAAAAATTCCCACCAGACTGAACCCGATCGCCAATTAGGGGCATTGAAAGATCAAGCCCAGGCAATGGTAGTGACGGATGCCACTCTTGGGCAAAAGCGTCAGCAGGCCGGGCAAGAACTAGAGGGCTTACGTTTACCGAATAAACGGGATGAAGAATGGCAATTTACCGATTTAAATGACTTTAAACAAATTGTATTCAGCGCTGCCAGCACCGCTCCATTAGATCCTCAACGGGCAGAGAATTTCTATTTACCTGAAGCAAAGCAGAGCCGACTGGTATTTGTTAACGGATCTTTTGCCGAAAACTTGTCTGATGTTGGTGCGTTACCTGACAGAGTTATATGTGGTCATTGGGGTAATCTATCCCTTACCCAACAGGAAACTTTAACTTCCTATTTAGGACAACAGGTGGACCAACAGGATGTGTTTGCGGTTCTTAACACCAGTGGTTTACACGATGTGGCTGTGGTTTGGATTCCCGCCGCTGTGGAAGTGGCAATCCCCATTCATTGCCTATTTTTAACCATGGTGGAGCCCACCCCCGCCCTTGTTCAACCGCGCCTGTTAGTCGTCGCTGAAGCCAATTCCCGCCTTACCTTAGTTGAATCCTATGGGGCGATCGCCACTAACTGTACCGACCGACCCCAGCACCAACCCTATTGCAACAACATCGTTAGCGAACTTTATCTCGGAGACAATGCCCATGTAACCCATGTTCGGAATCAGCGGGATTCTGGCGATAGTTTTCACTTTGCCACCACGGCGATCGCCCAGGATCGCAACAGCCATTACCGTTTATTTGACATTAACCTCGGCGCAAAATTATCCCGCCATACCCTGGCAATGACCCAACAAGGTGAACAAACCCAAACGGACTTTTTTGCCCTGACGGCCTTGGCGGGACGACAGGTGAGTGATACCCACAGCAGTATTGCCCTCCGCCATCCCCATGGCACCACGAACCAACTCCATAAATGTATTGTGGATGACTACGCCCAAGCCGTTTTTAGTGGCAAGGTGTTGGTTCCCCAATCGGCCCAACTGACCAATGCTTGTCAGTTAAATCGTAATTTAGTGTTGTCTGCCAAGGCACGCATTAACACCAAGCCCGAACTACAAATTACCGCCGATAACGTTAAATGTTCCCACGGGGCTACCATTAGCCAATTGGAAGCCGATGAGGTCTTTTATCTCCGTAGTCGCGGCTTAAATGATTACGATGCCCGACATTTACTCATTGATGCTTTTGCCGGGGAAATTTTAGACCAAATTCCCTTGATTTCCCTCCAACAACGCCTACGCCAATGTATTGCTTGTCGAACAATTTAATTGAGTAGACCATATTCATTTATTGGGGGGAGATAATTGCCAATAAAAGCCCGTTACAATCAATCTTCTCTTTTTACATTCTGATTCCTTAATCATCCATGCCCGTTCTCCAAATTGCTTCCCTCGCTGCCACGGTTCGTAAAGATTTTCCGATCCTGGCCCAAACCATCAACGGCAAACCATTGGTGTATTTAGATAATGCTGCCACCTCCCAAAAACCCCAGGCAGTGCTACAGGCGTTAATGCATTATTACGAAAACGATAATGCTAACGTTCATCGCGGGGCCCACCAACTCAGTATGCGGGCCACGGAAGCCTATGAAGGATCGCGGGATAAAGTAGCCCGGTTTATTAACGCCAAATCCCGCCAAGAAATTGTTTTTACCCGTAACGCCACCGAAGCGATTAATCTGGTGGCCTATAGTTGGGCCTTAAATAACCTACAAGCGGGGGATGAAATTATCACCACCGTGATGGAACACCACAGCAATTTTGTGCCGTGGCAACAGGTGGCAGCAAAAACCGGTGCCAAACTCAAGTTTGTGGAACTGAGTGAAGAGGAAGGCTTTGATTTAGCCTATTTTGAAAGCCTGCTATCGGACAAAACCAAATTGGTGGCCGTTGTCCATATTTCCAACACCTTAGGTTGTATTAATCCTGTGGCAGAAATTAGTCGCCTAGCCCATCAAGCTGGGGCAAAGGTATTAATTGATGCTTGTCAAAGTGCGCCCCATTATCCTTTGGATGTGCAAGCCATTGATTGTGATTGGCTCGTGGCCAGTGGTCATAAAATGTGTGGCCCCACCGGTATCGGTTTTCTCTATGGAAAACAAGCACTGCTCGAAGCCATGCCGCCCTTTTTAGGGGGAGGGGAAATGATTGATCAGGTCACCTTTGAGGGTTTTACCTGCGGGGAATTGCCCCATAAGTTTGAAGCGGGAACCCCCGCCATTGGGGAGGCGATCGCCTTGGGGGCAGCGGTGGATTATCTAACGGCCATCGGCATGGATAAGATTCACGCCTACGAGATGGAATTAACCCATTATTTATTTGAACGCCTACGCCAAGTGCCTAAGGTGCGGATCTATGGCCCCCTCCCCGAAGAAAGTGACGGCGATCGGGCGGCGTTAGCCTCTTTTAACGTTAAAGGACTCCATGCCAGTGATATTGCGGCCTTACTGGATCAAGATGGTGTGGCGATCCGGTCTGGACACCACTGTACCCAACCGTTGCACAGTTTGATGGAAGCCTCCGGCAGTGCCCGGGCCAGTCTTTCTTTCTACAACACCCGCGAAGAAATTGATTGTTTTATCGATTCCCTCCAAGGGGCGATCGCCTTTTTTGGGGAGTAGGTGGCAACGTTAGCAGAAAACTTTGAATTCTATTATCTTTCTCTAGTCAAAAAAAGGGATGATCGCCGTTAAGCCACCATCCCGATTAGGTATGGTTTGTAAGGGTTATTAATCCCTAGACTTCATCCAATGCGGCAATACCGGGGAGAACTTTACCTTCGAGTAATTCCAGGCTGGCACCACCGCCGGTAGAGATATGGCTCATTTTTTCTGCGACGCCGACTTTTTCCACGGCAGCGACGGAATCCCCGCCCCCAATAATGGTTACCGTTCCCGTTGCGGTTAAGCCTGCTAAACTATGGGCGATCGCCTCGGTACCGGCGGCAAATTTTTCAAATTCAAATACCCCCATGGGGCCATTCCAGATCACGGTGCCACAGCCTTCGAGGGCCGCTTGGAAGGTTTTGACGGAATCGGGGCCAATGTCGAGACCCATCCAACCGTCAGGGATGGCGTTAACGCTAACGGTTTGGGCGTTGGCATCGGGGGCAAAATTATCAGCCACAACCACATCGGTGGGTAACAGGAACTCAACGCCTTTTTCTTTGGCCTTAGCCATCAACGTAGTGGCGAGTTCTAACTTGTCTTCTTCCACTAAAGATTTGCCGGTGCTTAACCCCTGGGCTTTGTAGAAGGTGAAAATCATGCCACCGCCGATGATCAGCTTGTCGCATTTGTCCAACAGGGTTTCGATAACGCCAATTTTGCTAGATACTTTGGAACCACCGACGATCGCCACCAGGGGCCGTTTGGGGGATTCGATCGCCCCTTGGAGGAACTGTAATTCTTTTTCGATTAGGTAACCGGCCACATTAGGACTGAGGTAATGGGTAACCCCTTCGGTGGAAGCGTGGGCGCGGTGGGCCGTACCAAAGGCATCGTTCACATATAAGTCCGCATTGGCGGCCAAGGCTTTGGCAAATTCGGGATCATTGCCTTCTTCTCCCGCATGGAAACGGAGGTTTTCTAACAACGCCACTTGACCATTTTCTAGGCCAGCAATTTTTTCGCTTACTTCTGTACCGATGCAATCATCACATTTGATCACCGGCTGACCGAGCAATTCCG
>JBJOGT010000116.1:0-5209 GCA_046048115.1 Cyanobacteriota bacterium
AGCAAATTGAACATCCCTTGAGAGACGATCCATCACTCTGGTAATTGATATTGATCCACAATCTGCTTGGCAAAAGCTGGCACATGATCGTCGAGCTTTTCGAGATAATTACGCTTCACATAGAGATAATTGCGGGTGAAGTGGGAATCAATGGAAAATCGGGCATATCCTAACCCCGTCGGCCCAATTTTATCAATCACAAGTCCCATGATTTTTGCCACCTACATGGGTAAGGTTACCGCTTTGTCGTAGACCACGATCCCTTGCTGAACCGCTTGATGGCGATCGCCGTCAAGGTGATTCATGATGGAAGGCTTACGATGGTGTGGACAACTTCTTTTTGAATACCTAGTTTATATCCTCCCCGATGACCTATTTCCCCCACAGCGGTTACCATTGGCGCGGTCAATCCCCCTTTTTTGAAGGTTGGTATGTGCGCTTGATTTTGCCAGAATCGGGGATAACTTTTGCCTTTATGTACTCCATCGAAAATCCGAGCGGGGATTTAGCCTATGGCGGCGGGGCAGTGCAAATTTTAGGGCCAACGGAACAGCTTAAAATCCGTACCTTCGTTGACGTTAAAAAATTCTGGGCTAGTCCTGGGGAATTTTCCCTCGGCCATTGGGGACGGAGCAGTCCTGCCCAATCCCCCCAACCGCTACCGGCAGATCAATTTTGGCAACAAATCCCCGACGGTTATCAGATTCATCGTCACCATCACCAGGGTCAAATCCGTTTTATTGATGGCCCCTGTCGTTGGCAGTTTGAGATTATGCCCCAATCCCCCTGGGGAAGTGGCCAACGCCCCGCCCAAGCCACCGCCGGTTGGCTATCGTTTTTGCCCCTGTTTGATCCCGGTTGGCAAGTGCTGTTGGCCAAGGGTCACGCTGCGGGCTGGATTGAATGGCAAGGTCAAAAATATGAATTCACCCGCGCCATTGCCTACGCTGAAAAGAATTGGGGAACCTCGTTTCCCTCCCGCTGGTTTTGGGTGCAAGCCAATGATTTCAAGAATTTTCCGAGTTTAAGTGTCACAGCGGCGGCGGGGGAAAGATTGGTGTTAGGGCAACGGGAGGAAGTCGGCTTAATTGGCGTTCATTGGCAGAGTCGCTTTTATGAATTTTCGCCGTGGACTGGGGAAATCCGCTGGCAGGTATCCCGTTGGGGTCTTTGGGAGTTACAGGCTACCAATGGCAATTTCTGGGTGACCTTGGAGGGCAAAACGGATCAAGATGGAACCTGGGTACATACCCCCACGGCCAAAGGCTTACAGTTAAATTGCTGGGATACAACCCAGGGTATTTTGCGACTATGCTTAGGGCATCATTGTCACGGTCTAATGGTGGATGCCCAAACAAAAACAGCCGGTTTAGAGGTTGGAGGCAGTTGGGGAAAGTAATTTTTTGCGAAGCGGGTAACGCGATTCGAACGCGCGACATCAACCTTGGCAAGGTTGCGCTCTACCACTGAGCTATACCCGCAAATTTCAGACTTTTATCACTATGCCAAAGAAAGATTCTTCTGTCAACAGTCACTCTGAAAAATTTTTTCCTGAAAATGACAGGCTAGCGAAAACCGGCCTTACACTGGCGATCGCCCCCTTTGTGATTACTCCCCCATGACTTCCCCTTCCCTCCGACCGTTAATGACCCTGTCCTTGCCTGAATTGACCGATTGGGTGCAGCAAACCGGACAACCGGCCTATCGGGGTAAACAAATCCATCAATGGATCTATCAAAAAGGTGCCCATGCTGTCACAACGATGACGGATTTACCCAAGGCCTGGCGGGCGGAGTATGAGCACTATCCCATCGGGCGATCGGTGATTGATCATTGTGCCGTTGCACCGGATCAAACCCGGAAATATTTACTGCGCTTGGCGGATGGCTTGATTATTGAAACCGTTGGTATCCCCACCAGTAAACGGCTAACGGTGTGTGTGTCGTCCCAAGTGGGTTGCGCGATGGATTGTAATTTTTGCGCCACAGGCAAGGGCGGTTTTACCCGGAATTTACTGAGCCATGAAATTGTTGATCAAGTTTTAACCGTGCAGGAAGATTTTCAGGAGCGGGTCAGCAATGTGGTGTTTATGGGCATGGGAGAACCCTTGGCCAACCTAGCCAGGGTGGTGCAATCGGTGGAATGCTTGAATAAGGTGGTGGGCATTGGGCAACGGGCGTTGACCCTTTCGACGGTGGGACTGCCGGGGAAAATTCGAGAGTTGGCGGAATATCAGTTACAGGTGACTTTTGCGGTGAGTTTACATGCCCCCAATCAAACCCTACGCCAAGCCCTAATCCCCAGTGCTAGCCATTATCCGTTGCAACAATTGTTGGCAGATTGCCGCGCCTATGTGGAAACCACCGGACGACGGATCAGTTTTGAGTATGTTTTGCTGGCGGGGGTCAATGATCAGCCTAGTCATGCGGAAGAGTTGGCTACCCGATTGCGGGGTTTCCAGAGCCATGTCAATTTGATTCCCTATAATCCCATTTCCGAGGTGGATTACCAACGACCAACAACGGATCAAATTAATCAGTTTGCTCAAATTTTAGAAGACCATCGCGTTGCGGTGAGTGTGCGCTATTCCCGAGGCGTGGAAGCTAATGCGGCCTGTGGTCAGTTGCGGGCATCCAGGAAAGAAATGGCGACGAGTCCAGTTTAAGTAGGGTTCAAACAACCATGATCCATGTCGTTGGTATTGGCTTGGATGGGGCGGCAGGTTTACCGTCTAAAACTTTGGCGCTTATTGCCCAGGCAAAAATTCTGGCTGGCGGCGATCGCCACTTAAACTACTTCCCAGAACATCAAGAAAAGTGGTTACTGCTTAAAAATTTCTCAACGGATTTGGAAACCTTGCAACAGGCATTTAAAGGGTTACAATCTGGGGAAATAATTGTCGTTTTAGCCTCCGGTGATCCCCTTTATTTCGGCTTAGGACGATTATTACTGGAAATATTCCCCACTGACCAACTACAGTTTCATTCCCAGGTTAGTTCGATTCAGCTAGCCTTTAATCGTTTGAAATTACCTTGGCAGGATGCTCAAATTATTAGTGCCCACGGGCGATCGCCGGATTTACTTAAACAGGCTTTACAAAAAGGGGTCGAGAAATTAGCAATTTTAACTGATCGCCAAAACCATCCCGGGGCGATCGCCCAATTATGTTTAGGGTTAAATTTACCGACAACCTATCAAGCTTGGGTTTGTGAGAATTTAGGGGGTGAAGAAGAAACAATTCAAGGCTTTTCTTTAACTGAATTGGCTGATTGTAATGCGGATAATTTTGCCCCGTTGAATGTGGTTATTTTATTACGTCACGCTGATCAATCGGGGATTATTGATCCCCAGACTTTACCTATTTTTGGCATTCCCGATCAGTACTTTGCTAGCTTTGGCGATCGCCCTGGCATGATTACCAAACAGGCCATACGAGTACAAATTTTAGCCGCATTGCAGATCCAACCCGGTCAAATTATTTGGGATATTGGGGCAGGAACGGGTTCCGTGGCGATCGAAGTGGCAAGATTATGCCCCACGGGTCAGGTTTTTGCCATTGAGAAAACCAGTGCCGGACAAGTATTAATTGAACAAAATAAGGAACGATTTCAGGTTCAAAACTTAACCGTTATTGCAGGAAATGCGCCGGCTAGTTTAGAAAAGTTACCCCAACCCAATCGCATTTTTATCGGTGGTAGTGGCGGCCAACTAATCCCTATTTTAGATCACTGTCAATTCCTCCTTAAATCCCGAGGAGTAATTGTGATGGCGATCGCCAGCTTGGAACATTTAAGTTTAGCAATGGGTTGGTTTAGGGCTAAAAATTGGGCTTGTTGCGTGCAACATTTACAAATCAGTCAATCGGTCAACTTTGCGGAATTAACTCGTTTCAGTCCCCTCAATCCGATTTATTTATTATCCGCTAATTTGTCTGATTAATCATTGGTTTAATGTAGGTGAGCTTTTGCAAAATCAAGCATTTCTTCAGCTTGGGCAATAATCTTTGCAATTGCTTCAGACTCGATTTCTGGTTTTAAAGCATAGTCTGCTTCTGTACGCTGTTCTTGGGCATCAATTAGGTAACGATGAAAGTTGCTTGGGACTCGTTGTGTTTTGGCAAAGATACGTCCAAAGTTAGAAATTACCGCAGAATGTTTAGAATAACTTAATTCATCCTCTAATAAAAAAGCTTGAGCAACATAAAACATAACATAATAAGCTCTGGATGCAGCAATGGTTAACAAATGATTTTCATATAAAAGTCGGGCTGCTTGTAGGCTTTCATTAGCCTTATCGAGTAAAAATTTTTGTTCCTTTTTCATAGGGGAATACCCTCTCGATGAATATTCAGAAGTAAGGGACTTTTTTCTGTTTCAAATTCAGTTTGACTAACGTAAACACAACTGACTAAAACCCCAAATTCCAAGGAGATTTCTGCAATGAAATCAATGATTTCTTCTCGTTTTGCCTGCCGTTGTTCCTTTTCTCTTAATACCACTAAAATATCGATATCTGATTCAGCCGTTATATCGCCCCTGGCTTGAGAACCAAATAAAACTAGTGAAATCAAATTATCGTTAAAAAGTTGGAAAAATTTATCTTTAATTTTCGGGATAATAGTTTTTAACGTAGGAGACATAATGGTTCACCGTTATTTTTAGTCAATTTGGTTGTTGACCCTCAATTAGATGGTAGATTCTGAACAATTTAAGATTCCCAAGTGAGAATAATATTTTCTGCTGAGCAAATAGAGTGAACCTGTTGAAGCTGAGTTTTTGTTATTGCACCAAATAAATGAACTCTGAGTTGATGATCTCGATAAAATTTGCCGTAGCTTTTTACTTGACCGATCGCCCCTTTCCAGTTTTTGACGTTTTTAAGTTCAATAATTTCGGTATCTGTGACAATATCAATGCGACCGACGGGAGTAGAAACTTCTGTCTTTCCCTGAAGTTTTTTGGCAAGGCGATCACGATACCAAGCTTCTGAGTGCAACTTAGGCGGTGTAATTATCTTTTCAGGCTGATTGCCATTTACGTCTTGAATGGTTGACCGAATAATTCCCCTGACAAATTGTTGAAAGGGATTAGGTTTTTTTGTTGCCATACTTGAACCTTACTGATCAGTTTTTATGCCTTTGAATTTTTATTCTTTCTTGCCTTCAAATAATTTGAAAATGCCATAGCCTGCTAGCCCGACCACTGCGCCC
>JBJOGT010000117.1:0-2605 GCA_046048115.1 Cyanobacteriota bacterium
AAACCATCCTCGATAACACCCTGATGGGATCGGGCAAGTCTCATTCAGTGCCTGAAGTTACCAACCCCTATGGCGGCAAAATTTGGTATCTGTACTCTGATCACCGGAACCCCACCGTGGCGGCGATCGCCCAAGACTTTGTCGATTTATTCCCCCGCAACTGCCACGGCTACTACACCGACGCCCAAGGCAAAATCTGTCCTGCCACCGATCCAACCATTGAACCAACCATCAAACCCAATTGCATCCGGGCCGAATTGTTTCCGCTGTTAACAGAACTGGGCCATGACCCCAACGATGGTGGCGGCAGTAACCCCATTTGCCAATCCTGTCCTAAAGCGAGGATTTGTGCCCATGCCAATAGCTGGTATCGAGCAGATCGCCGACGGATTTTGAACAATGCTCCCAAGATCCGCGCCCATATTTCCTCGTTGCCCCGGGATTGGGATTACACCAACGACATCATTATTTGCGATGAACCCAGCCAATTACTCACCCCAACCAAAACCATCCAAACAAGCTGGGATGAATTGTTACGGGAAGCCGACCGGGTACGAAGTGATCTGACCCCAGCATTATGGGCAGAACTGGATCACTTCCTACAGTCCCTTAAGCCCTTATTTGGCAAAACCCCCCGCTATGGTCTGACCCATGGAGAAATCAGTGCCCAATTGCCCACGGTGTCAGCAGACTTGGTAGAGGCGATCGCCGCTAATCGACTTAACCTGGCTGACCTATTCCCCAAAATCGAGGATGAAACCCTAAGCGACAATTTGACCCCAGCAGAACGGCAAAAATGGGGAGCGGGACTCAAGGCCCTGAATGCCCATCAACGTCAGAATGCCATTAATCAAAGCCGGGACAATTTAGCCAACATTCCCCCCGATGCGTTGCTCCATTTAGTCAGTGGTAATGGCGTTTTGCGGCTAACGGGAAAAACCTTGACCCTGACCCTTGATACCCGTTCTGATTACGCCTTCCTGAATAAAACGGCAGCAAATATCTTCCTCGATGCCACCCTCAACGGCGATCGCCTACGCACCTTGGCCGGCATTGAAGGGGAAATCAAGGTCATTAACAACACCCCAGAACGCCCCCTGACCAATCAAACGGTTAATCAAATCAAAGTGCAGGGCATTGGCTCAAAATCCCTGAGTGATACTGCGGTCAATCGATTGGCAGCCCTCTGTCGGGCATTAGGCGATATGCCCACGATTGGACTCAAGGCATGGGCTAAAAAGCTCGACATTGATGGCTATTGGTGGCGCAATTCCCGGGGTACTAATGACTACGCAGGGGAATCCATGTTACTTGCCCTCGGCTTACCTAACCCCAACGTGGGAGCCATGGAAGATCAATACCTCGTCCTCCATGGCAACCTAGACGGATTCGAGGAACATTACGCCCGCCTGGTGAACGAAGAAATTCTTCAGTTAGTCGGTCGTCAACGGGCCAACCGTTACCCCGATCGCCAATTTGTCTTAAACCTCGTCACCCCGGAGCATACCGACCTCTCCTGGCTGACGGAATACGGCATCACGGTCAAGGTAAAAACGGGCTTTGAAATTACCCCCGCCGCCGGCAATCCAACCCAGTTCACCAAATACCAAATTATCCAAGCCCTCATTGAGGGACACCGTACCCAAACGGCGATCGCCCAGGCCGTCGGGATGACCCAACAGGCCATCTCCAAAACCCTCAAAGCCGCCGGAGCAACCATTGAAAAATTGATTGCCAGCCTGTCCAAATTGCTGCCAGAAATCCCTACAACTGGCCCTTATAAGTCCCCAACAAGGGCCAGTTGTATAACTGACGAGTTATATAAGGTCTTTGATTGGTTTTTTGGATTGGAACTGACGGCGATCGCCCAAGAGGCTATTTCAGTGATTGAACGGGATGGATGGCTAGGATTCCTGAAATATTTGGAGGATTACCCAAAACCCGCCCAGGGTAAGTTTTTGAGCGTTATCTACACAATTTTGGCCACTGAGTCGCCACCGCAGCGAGAATGACCTGAATTCAACCCAGCTAGCCTTGATGAGTCACCCAATTCAATGGGGACGATTTATCGCTGCTTTTTTTGCTTACAAAAACCAATTGGTGATCGCCCGCTTAAATTTTTATGACAATTCCAGACCTGCCCAGTCTTTCTTTTATCATTAAGCCAAGCTCGCGAAACTATGTATTTTAGTCACTCACTCTCGGTCTGGAATGAAACAGTCCATTGGTCTCTTTTTCCCGGTCAGCTTTCTGTTATCGATGGCGATCGCCATCGACTTTGGGGGATTCTGGCACCGGCATTATCTCAAAGGTGTAATTAATATGATCAAAATTAAGATTAATGAAATTATTGAAGGCGCAATCTTGGCTGCAATCTTGGCTGCAATCTTACTGACAGTAGACTTTACTTTTCACCCTAAGTCTGCTCAGGCTTAAGTCGTAAAAGGCTATGTCTGTGGGGCGGAAACAGGTAGAGTTTATCTGCGATCACAACCTAACTCCTCTAGCCAAAATGCTAATCGTACGCTTCCAAACTCTCGGTTCGGTAACACTATTGGTAGCGTCATTAGTGTTGGAAAATCCCAAATATAGAGTATAAGGTCAG
>JBJOGT010000118.1:0-4503 GCA_046048115.1 Cyanobacteriota bacterium
AAACCATTGCCAGCCAGTTAGAATGCTAACCAATAACAAAAGGGTTATTAGTGCAAAGCCTCCGGCCAATAATAGATCCTCATCTTTATTCGTTGTCCCTGATAAATTTTCGGCTAGGGGGACATCTGGTATGGAGATATGTTGGACAATGGGGGAAGGGGGATAATCACGCATCTTAAGTTAGGTTGCCAACAAGGCTTACCTGAATGTTGAGTTGATTTAATTAGTAGATATGACTTCAAAGGGTGAGCGTCAATACCGATCAAAATAAAATTCAGGATTCAAAAATTAGCGGTAAAGGCTAAGGCACTGTTGTTAAATTAGACAATTCCCTGTCAAAATCAAAGAAATATAGCAGAGCCTAACCCATTAACCCGACATTAACGTTTGACGCTACCCTCAAGAGTGAAGGATTGTCAATAATTTATATGCCAAACGTGATACCTTATTCTATGATTTTTCCCATTCGATCGCCGCAATGGATCATTTTGGGGGGAGGAATACTCATTTTTTATTTAGCGATTCCTAGCCACGGTCAATTTTTAGGGTCTCCACCAGCCCAAGCTGATCCTATTTGGGGTCAATCTTCCGTCCCTCAAGCCAACCGTTTACTGTTATCCCAGTCTTCTACCTCCCGCTCCTCTATGCTTCCCCAGGCGATCGCCGATAAAATCTTGCAAGATTTAGCCCAACGCACCGATCAACCGCCCAGTGCTTTTAAAATTCAATCATCGGAAAAGACCCAATGGCCCAATAGTTGTCTGGGGTTAGCAAAACCCGACGAATTTTGTGCCCAGATGATTACCCCCGGTTGGCGGGTCGAGGTCAACGATGGGAAAAAAGTATGGATTTATCGCACCGATCAACGGGGTAAAAATATTCGTTTGGAATCAGCCAATTAACGGGGACTGAGCGTAGCTGAAGCCCTACCCCATTAAAATCACATTATCAATGACATGAATAATGCCATTGTCCGCTTCAATGTCGGCACCGACCACCGTGGCATTTTTCACCTCAAAGGCTTCCGTAAAATCTAGGGAAATGGGCGATCCTTCCACCGAGTTAATCGTGGATAGCTTAGCCAAATCTGCCTGGGTGTATTTACCGGGAACAACGTGGTAACAAAGGATGCGCGTTAGTTGGGGAATATTTTGCAGCAGAGTGGTAATAGTACCAGGGGGCAATTTGGCAAAAGCGGCATCGGTGGGGGCAAACACCGTAAAGGGCCCAGGACTCTTTAAGGTTTCCACTAAATCGGCGGCGGTGACAGCGGCCACTAGGGTCGAAAATCCTTCGTTATTGACCGCAATATCGACAATATCAGGCATGATTTTGGGGTTTAAAGGGGGTTAATAAAGGAGAGTAAAATTAACGGTAAGCAGCGGTTTGGATATCTTTTAAGCGGGCTTCGGGACGGAGGAAGCGATTCAGTTGGGCTTCAAAAAATTGACGATTTTTCGCTAAATGTCGGGGATTGGGATCATCTAAGGGATATAACAAGGCGGTGCGTAGGGCCTGGATAACCGCCGAGGTGACGTTATACATGGATCGTTGAAAGGTAATGCCCAATTGCACCAACATATCTTCTTCTCCCCGGCAATGGGTTTGATAATAATCAATTAAATAGGGGGGTAAGAAATGCAACATATCATCCATTAATAATGTGGGGGGAATCCCCGCTGTGCCCACGGGAAACACATCGGCGTATAAAATGCCGTAGTGAAACTCTCCCTGGTGATCCGGTACTTGTTTGGCTTGGGCGTTATAGGATTTCGTGCCTCTGAACGGTGCAGTGCGATAAAAAACCGCTTCCACATAGGGTAATGCCGCCTCATAAAGCCAGGTAAAGCCTTTGGATTTGGGAATAATTTCTAAACACTGATCGCCAATATAGACATGGTGGTAAATGGGACGACCGGCGATCGCAAAAATGCCATTGACCAAGAAATTCATCGCATCGGGAACGCCTTTAAAACCCCCTTCATCATAAATATCTGACATCTCAAAAAAGACCGGGGCCATGACTTCCCAAAACAATCCTAAATTGGCGTAATAGGAGAGTTTACGCACCTGCTCTAAAAACAGATCGGGAAAGAGTTTATAGAGCGCTAACATGGGGGGATTATTTTTAAAGTAGGCTTTAATCGCCCGATCTGCGTTGGCTTTGTATTCCTCACTATCCAAATAATCATCAAATTTCCCTAAGCCCATATCCCGACCATGCCAGAGCATCGCATCCATGCAAGCTTCTGCAAACTCCATATTGATGCGATCATGCCAAAGATGGTGGAACAGTTTGGGCATTTTAGTTGTGTTGCCCCTCTCCATAAATTCAATCAATTCGGGATGGGCCGTTGCCTCCCCACGCCAAATTCGCAAATCGGCGGTTTCACCGGCATAATGATTTTTAAGATCTAAATATTCCGGGGGTAAGAAATATTTAAAAAAGGGTAGGGGGTCAAGGAAAACCCGTTCAGCAATGTAAAGTAAGTCCCGCCAATAAAAATCCATCGGCACCGCATAGGCTTTATAAATGCCGATAATTTGCATTAAATTTTCCGGGGTATCGGGCAGCATGGACCCCCCTGCTTCGAGGCGATGAATAACATCAGCAAAGGGATGGGTAGAGGGGGGCAAAATTGTATTTTTAATCAGGGTAGCCATAATGATTTAGGGTGGGATTTATTTGGAACTAAATTGAGGCAATGGAAAGGCATCAATTAAGCAAAATCAATTATTCAAAAAGTGACAGCAATTCCAGTTGAGCGACCTGTTCTGAGCTAGGAAATTCAGCAATCATTTGGTTGGTGGTGGGTTCAATCCATTGAACGAGAAAGTTAGGTTGAATGCCTAAGAAAAAGATAATGCTGGTTAAAACAAGGGCCGGAATCATTTCTGAGGCTAAAACCTTGGGATAATAAGCCCGTTGATTGTCGAGTTTACCAAAGCAGGTTCGGTTTAACAGAATGACAAAATAAACCGCTGTCAAGCCCGATGCCAAAATACACAGTAAGGTGGGAATGGGAAAGGTGGTAAAACTCCCTTGGAAGACAATAAATTCCGCTGCAAATCCGACTAAACCAGGAATCCCGGCACTGGCCATCCCTGCTGTAATTAATAACGCACTGGTTAACGGTAAGCCCCGAATCGGATTCATTAGTCCATTCAAAACATCTAGATCACGAGTTCCCGCTTTTCTTTCCACAATACCAACGAGGTGAAAGAGGAGGGCCAAAATTAGACCATGGCTTACCATTTGGGCCACTGCACCGAGGACACTCAATTCTGTCCCAGCGGCGGCGGCTACTAAGATATAGCCCATGTGACCAATGGAACTGTAGGCAACCATACGCTTAATATCTTTTTGGGCGATCGCCGAGAGAGCACCGTAGAGAACAGTAATTGTCCCAATAATGGCGAGGATGGGCGCGAATTGCACCCAGGTGTCGGGGAAAAGTTGCAAACCGAAGCGAATAATACCGTAGGTTCCTAATTTAGCGAGAATCCCCCCCAATAAAATAGCGGTGGCGGGGGACGCTTCAGTGTATGCATCGGGCAACCAGGTATGGAGGGGCACTAGGGGAATTTTGATGCCAAAACCAACCAAAATTAAGGTTAACAAAATGAATTTTGCAGACTCAGAAAACCCTGCGGTCATTTGGGGATTGTAATCAAAAGAGCCATTGCCGCCCAATAACCCAATGCCCAGAAACGCAGCTAACACCAGCAAGCCAGAAAAAGCGGTGTAGAGGAGAAATTTCATGGATGCATAACCCCGTTTCTCGCCGCCCCAAATGGCAATCATTAGATAAAACGGAATTAATTCCAGTTCGTAAAAAATGATGAATAGTAATAAGTTTTGAGACATTAACGCCCCGGAAATCCCCGCATTAATTAATAAGATTAGGGCGTAGTAAAGCCGAGACCGGTCTAAGTTAGGGCCAATACTGTAAATCGCAACGCCGGTTAATAAACTGTTCAGAATGACTAACGGCAGCGATAAACCATCAATACCGAGGCTATAGGTTAATCCTAATTGGGGAATCCAGGCTAGGGTTTCTTGGAATTGAAATTGAGAATTAGTGAGATCAAATTTGAATAACACTAACAATGACCAAATCAGGGTCAAAATGGCAAATAATTCCGTGACTTGTCTCAGCCGTTTGGCTTCTATATTGCCGGGAAAAAATCCGACAATTAATGCCCCGGCGATCGGTAACAGTAATAAAAGGGTCAACATTGTTAAACAGGTGATTGATTAAAGATTTGAGAATTGATGGTTAATGGTTAAGCCTAGGCAGTGGAATTCAGCTTAAAAAGCTTGGCCAAAGATGGAATAACTCAGGAAGGCACCAATAAGGGTTAAACCTAGGACAATGGAAAGAACATAGAATTGAGTTTGTCCTGTCACATTGTATTTAAGGCTTTGACCGCT
This sequence comes from Cyanobacteriota bacterium, assembly GCA_046048115.1. Lineage (GTDB taxonomy): Bacteria > Cyanobacteriota > Cyanobacteriia > Cyanobacteriales > Microcystaceae > Synechocystis. Next base: position 4,436 of record JBJOGT010000118.1, read on the forward strand.
AAAAATTGTTACTAAGCCAATCAGGTTGATCACCCCATCCACCACCACTGTATCGAACCAATTAATCA